>JAOFOL010000047.1 GCA_028042835.1 Opitutales bacterium
TCTGTTTCCTTAGCAAGTTCTCTCGCTATTTCGGGAAGGGTTGGTGCTTGCTCATTAACGAAAGTACGTGCCGACATAACATCTTGTTTAATAATTGAAATTATTTTCTTAAGATCATTAAAAACAAGTTCAGCCTCCTTGAGTATCCATTGATGATTATATTGCACTGATGCTGATCGTCTTTGTGTTTCTTGAATCAAAGTTTTTGTGTATGATTGATTTGGTAGTTTTTTCATGATCTCAATTGCCTCGGAAGAGATGCTTTCACGTTTCATCATTTCTAGAATCGGTTTCCAGACGGCCTGTACCCGGCTCCACTGACGGGCGCATTCACTACCTTCCCATATCGAAGAGTTTCCATTTTCTTTTCGCATGAAATAAATTACTTGATTGGCGGAACCAATCAGTTGGTGCTGCAGGATCAGCACTTGAAAAGACGCCCCTAATTTCTCTGATTTTTCAGAAAGTTCAGTCCAAGTTTCTGATCGATTAATATCCGTGTCTCTAATTTCTTTTTGGACATGCATAAGTGCTCTTCCAATTTGCCCGGCATCTTTAACAAAAATGGAATTTTGATCCTTCCTTGCCTGTTCCACTTCAGACAACATCATGGCATCTGCAATCAATACATCAATTTTACCGACTAGATCATGGATATTTGATTCTAATTTTGTACCCTTTGCTTTATCCAGAGACTTCCATAGTTTATCTGTCTCACTCCAAAGCAAATCGTTACGGCTTAAGTTCCAGTAAAGTTGTTCCGTTTGTTTTTGCTGAATTGATTGCCTATATTTTGAAGCGATTTTATTTTCTACATCATGTGAAGTTTGCTTGATGGTTCTTTCCCATTCTTCAATTTGTTTCTTCAATTCATTTCTATTATCCCCGTTTTCATCAAGAGAATCTATAAGTTTAAGTTGGATAGCCTTTACTCTCTTGATGACTGAAGAGTTAGTCCAATCTCTTGAATATGAGAGACTATTTGAGATTGGGTCCCATTGGCTCAATGCTACTTGTTGGCGTCTAGATAGAAAGGAGATTGATTTTTTATTATCCATATTTTTGGATAACTCTACCTGCCTTTGGAGCATGGAATGTAGATACGAAACCGCAATACTTTCAGCATGTAGATTTAAGAGATCCTGACTAAGATTTCGAAAGTTTGCTGCTTTACTTCTACGTTTGCTTGAGATGGAGGATAGTTTACTTTGCGAACGGTAAATTAGATTGATATTAGATTCTCGCTCGATTGCTTCAAGGGCATGGTTGAATGACTTTGCTGAATTAAGAAAAATCTGTCCAATTGCGGATGCATACATTGAAACTTCATATGAGTCAGTACCTCTGGGCATCTTTAAAAGTGATTGGATAGTGGATCCGTATGCACTTTCTGCTTCAATTGACAGTTCTGACTGCACCTGTAAGGCCTTCTCGAGAAAGACATCTCGATTTATTGTTTTCTGTTTAAAATCCTTGGTTATTTCTTGAATACTTTTCTGTGTCTCTGATGATTCCCGGTAGATTTTCTCCAGATATTCTTTGATTTTCGATTTATTGTCTAATAGCTCGATTAGACTTAAATCAAAATCTCTTGATACAATAGATAATTGAATAACTTCCGTTTCAGTTTTTATGCCTTTAAGATCAGTTGCCTGTAGTTTAAGAAATGCTTGCGTACCTGATTTTAATTTGTGGTTCAAAAGATCTAAGTTGAATTTAAATGCAGCAGTATTTTCTCCGCGTGGGTCGATTAATTGAGGGATAGGGAATGATCTCCACTTTCCCTGATTTTTTTTGATTACATATTCCACTCTAGCCAAACCAAGATCGTCTTTAGCCAAGGCTGAGAAACTCAAGAGATCATTAGGTGCTACCAGTAACGAGCGTTCCTGAGGTTCAATCCATTCCACGGAAGGAGCCAAGTCTGGTTTGGGCGATATTGTAAAGATTGAGGAAGGTCTACCTTTCCATGCCAGTTTTTTATCAATTAGATTAGTTATACGATAAGTCCCCGGATAGGTCATCTGAATGGTGCTCTTTAGATAGTCTTCCTTTTCAGTTGGTGTAAGTTTTCTAACTTCACCAGATTTGCCAGTCCACTGGATCTCAATCGTTCCTGATTTAACAGGTTGATTTAAGAGCATAGATAGTTCTATCTCTGTTCCTTCCCACGCTTCTAAGTCACCATGCGGTTCTGTTATTTGCTGTGGTTGTAGCTCAGAGTATGTTGGATATTTGAAATTCTTCTGGTAGCTTTTGATATAAGGCCGAGGTCTCACTCCCATTTTTTTCCATTCCGTCTGAGGGGCCTTGTCTACTAATAGGCGGTATTCAAAATTTTGATTACCTACATTATAATCGATAAAATAAATTTCCTCCTCTCTCTTGGCTAACCCGGTAATTTTACTTTCAGCTTGGCTTCTTGTCTCTAGGCTAACTTTTTCGAAGCTTAGGTTTTTTCGTTTTGCTTTAATCGATGCAACAAATCGCAGCGGTTCATTACTAGGAGTCCTTGTAGTATTTTCATCGGGTGATAGAATACGAACGGCAAAATGTGTTACTGGTGGAAGATTGGCATTTGGCATCAATGCTCGCTGCATCAGTAATTTTAAGTCACTTCCAAATTCAGGAATTTGTAGTAGAGAGAGAGTAATGACGATTATAACAGCGGTGCCAATAAGCCAATTTTTAAGTCTTCCTATTGGCAGGATGGTTTTGATATCAATTTTACTCGCTTTCGAGGATGCTTGTTTTTGAACTAACTCACGAAATTTGATGGAGTCATCCATACCTTTGTGAATAATTCCCAGTTCAACTGCTGATAGAAGATCTTCTTTTAAATCTGGCGAGGATTGTTCTAAGAGTTTGGCCAGTTCTTTTGAATTAGGTAAATTTAACAGTGCACTGATTGAGGTCTTCCAGACCATATAAAAAACAAAAATGTAGCCGGCAATGGATAGACCGATCCTCAGATCACTGCTCATTCTTGCTCCCGAGAGGTAGTCGAGGAGGGCGATAAGAACAAAGGAACCAAGAAAGCTTAGTACCCCAGAACATAAACCTCTTAATAAAATAAGGTTTCTTCGGCGGATACGAAAATCATCGATTTTACCTGCGACAATTGGATCTAGATTTGGATTCATTTTTGGTACATCTTTTGGTTAGAGCATGCCAGCTCTCTTGCGTAGAAACATTTCGAGTGCTAACAGTAAAACGATAAAGCCAAGCCAGCCAAAGCTTTGCCAAAGAATAATTTCGGTGATGATAATCCTACCGGAACTGATTGACCGCAGTTTGTCTTTAAGTTCATGAAAGTTTTCCTCCCGTATAAAATTCCCCCCCGAAGCTTCCGCCATTTCCCGAAGCAAATTTTCATCACAGGTAAGAAAATTTTTCTCTTCATTTTGACCCGTTTTAACCTGAAAAGGTAAACCTAATTGTGAAAGTTCCATTTCATCCATTAAATCTGGTGCACGTATCGACATCTCATAACTACCGGGACTAAGTCCAAAAACTTGTCCGGTAAATAGACCATTTGAAGAGTCTTCCCCCTTCAATGGAGTTGTGGCTACCACTTCATTTCCTTTCCAAATTAAAGCATCCACTTCAGGATAGGGTGGTTTAGGGGTTTTATCTTCTTTATTTCGTAGTCGCACCCTTATTGGAATTGATTTTCCAGGATCGTGGATACTTCCACCCACATCCAGAGAAACAGCTCCTTGGTTCATGGAAAATGGTCGTTCCATTACTCTGGATATAATCTGATTCCAGAATCGTTGGTGATATTGGTCGGCCACTTCGTAACGCCAACGCCACGACTCGTCAAAACCGATGTAAAAAGATTTTCCGGCTCCTGCGGTTTTCCCTACAATCGCAGGTACACGATAGTCTTCGGGACTGCCATCTTCCTTTCCTTTTACAGAAACTTCCAGGAATACCTCTGATCCTGGTAGCGATTCTACCGGAGATGTCCATGCAGGTAGTGGTATAGACTTCCAAAGTTCTTCGTTTCTTTCTTCATCAGAATCAAGTATGAGTGCGCTGAGTTCTTTGTTTGCTTCAGGACGATAGTAGGATTTTGGGCTTAGTAGACCTGATCCATTTTTTTGCCAGGATACGGGTAATAGAGAAAAAAGTGGGTGAATTTCAGAGTTTTCATAACTCCGTAATTTTTGCCTGGGGCCATCGATAAATAAAATTCCGCCACCTCTTTGATTTACAAATTCAACCAGCCAATCCTGTTCATTAATTGAGAATTCTTCAGGATTGATTTCTCCAAAAATTATAATATCAAACTCAAATAATGAGTTTTTAGAATCTGGGAATTGGTCAGTTTCTTTACCTCTTGGAACCTGTTTGTTCAAATTATTTGGATCCCCCCAGACGCAGGAAATTTCCCATCGTTCATCTCGAGAAAATAAGTTATTAAGGTAGCGAGTTTCCCACCGTGGACGACTATCAATTAATAAAAGTCGATTTCTTCGCATATTTGCATCAATGGAAAAAGAAATTTGATTATTCTCAGGTTCAGCTTCTCCTTCAATGGAATCGGCTGAAACTCGAAAATTTAAGGATACTGTACGCATTGTATTTTTTTCAGATTCAGCCAGTCCAGCTAGCTTTCTTTCCACGACCTCCTTGGCTGGAAAATCAAATGATAATTGAGAAATTCCTGCTTCAACTCCAACGATCGACTTTTCCCAAACATTCTTCCCGCCTGAATCCTGAATTTTAATTCGATAAGGGGTGCCGGCGATGAGGTTGTCTTTGATTGAAATATTTCCTTGTACGCGGTCCTCTCGGTATACTGATTCCGGAGTAGTGGTCCGGAGAAGAGCCAAGTCAGGAGGGTTTAAATCACTCCCTATACCAATGGTGTAGATAGGAAGATTTCGAGCAGATAAAAGCTTGGCTGTTTCCAAGGGAGAACCTTCTTGGTTATGTCCTCCATCCGTTATTAGAACAGCCGCTGCTCTTACGCTTTCTTTTTCCAATTCAGTTTCTCCATCCTCTTCGGACTGTAAGCTCTCTAGGATCCCTTTCGATAAGTCCGTAAAGGGAGAGTTGGAAATGACTTCGGAATCAAATTGGTCAAACTCTGAAAAATTATCCCAAATTACATCCGTTGCATTTTCAGAGAGATTTCGTATTTCCAATATATGAGTGTCCTGAAATTCATCGAGGAATCCATTTTTAGGATGAGCCAGTAATCGAGTGGCTCTGTTTATTCGGGTGTAGTTTTCGAAATCTGAAACAGCTTCATTTAAAGGAATAATATTCTTCTTGAGTAATGAATTTGCATATCTTTCAAAGTTTTCTTCGAGGAGGTAGACAATTTCAGTGGCTTCACGAGAAAGAGCATCATAGTCAATTGAATCATCCCCCGGTAGAGGTAGTTTAATATCTGAGAATTTTTCTTGTATCATTTTTTCAAAAGATATTTTTGGTCCATTTTCAGTTTCCAGTATTGGAGCATTGAAATATTTTCCAGGAACGGGTTTTTCCTGATTACCTGAAGGTAGCGTCCACCCAAAAGCACAAAAATCATCTCCACTGCCTTCTTTATGAATCATTTGAATCGGGTACGCTTTACCTGCTTTAAGAAAGAGCGGAGTACTTGACTTACTATTCTCCCAGGATGGAGATGTGTTACTTTGAATCACAATAATATCTTTAAAATTATTGGATTCTGGGCGGGCAATTCTAAGAATGGATGAATCATCTGAATATGCACAGAAAGTATACTCTCCATCTACGTGAGGGGTAAGATATCCACTTATTCTTCGTCCAAAAAGGTCTCCGATATTTCGATTGCTCTCAGCACTTGTGAGGTAATTGATTCGGTCGGCCTTTTTTTCCTTGAATTTTTGATTGGCAAAAAGATCCTCAACCCTGGACCCGTCAATATTTAACCAAATTTCTTCGAGAAGATGATTTTTTTTGGTTAGTATTTGGGTTCCCGGAGAAATCTCGCTGACATTTTTCTGGATTTCTTTCAGTAAAGTCTGAATCTTTTTTAATTCTTTATTCGAAGGATTTGAGATTCCAGCTTCCGATAGTAATAAAGCAACTCTTTTCATTTTCCGACTTGCTTGATACAGGGTATAATCGACGAAGTCTGACCCTTCAGGAAGGAACCCATGTTCTTTGGCAAGAAGTACTTTTCTCGCAGAGGAATATCCAGAGTCTTTAAGGCTCATACTTTGGGAGGAATCAATAAAGACCGTAATTTTCCCACGGTTACCTTCTTCTTTTTCCAATTGTAAGACCGGACCGGCAATTACAAGGAAGACCATGAAAAGGGCTGTACATCTCAAGCATGGTAGAATCCATCTTAGTTTCCCAGTTGTACCTTTTCGAACTTCAGTGCGGTAAATCCACCAAGTGATGACCACCAGCAGTAAACCTCCAGTCACGGTTTGCCATAGGGGCCACTCTCCAGACCAAAGTAGGTGCATATTCTCAAGGCTACTCATCGAATTCCCTTACCAAATTTCCTAAGTAAGATGACTTCCATTAAAATCAAACCGAGCAGTACAGCTAAAAGAATCATCCAGGTTTCCCTACCAAATTTACGACGATTATCCATTCTTTCATAAGCCTCCCATGCATCTTCTTTAATACCGTTAATACGATTCACGCTTTCGGCTAGAAATGATGAAGTCTCCGTAATTTGTTTTTCATCTGCTTTTGTTAAAATTGATTCTTTAATCGATGAAAGAACCACAAATTTACCCACCGTTTTTTCTTTATTTGATAATTTATAGGTACCAGGAAGACGGGTTTCGGTAAATTCCAGCAGGTATTTATCTTTTCTTTTGCGGGGCACCAGAGTTCTGGTGGATCCATTTGGCATGTCCATTTTATATTCAAGTGTAGATTCCTTCTCCGATAGATAATGAGTCAACGGTAGACCTGATTTTACAGTCCTTGGTGGGAGAACTTTTTCCGATAGATAAGTTGATAATTGTTGGACGAAAGGGAGGAAACTTGGACGCGCAGGTAGATTGGTCCAGTCGGTGTCGATGGAGGTTCCAAATGTCATAACGATTCCCTTGCCAATTTTTTTCTCAACGAGAATCGGATCTCCATTATGTAATCTTGCGAGAACTGTAATGGTGGGATCACTTCGAACTTTTTCCTCATCGAATTTCACCCACTTCATAATTTGGGCTTCTGCAAGAGATCCATTTCTTGGATCATTAAACATCGATAGGGCAGGGTGATCAAAATATGAATTTACAATTTTAGAATAAGTAAACTCATCACTAGGTTTCCCCTTAAACCCACTCAATTCCATAGGTATAAAATTAGTGCCAGCATGTCCCCAGTTTTCATTGTACCAAGAAAGGTTAATTTGGCTGCCGGCAGTGATTAAAACACCCCCTCCATTTCTAACAAATAATTCCAGGCTTTCACACATAGAAGAATCTAATTTTTCTACATTGGCGAGTACGACCAAACTATTGTTATCCAACTGATCCTGATTTTTAAACTGATCGATTGAAATTACCTGGGCATCGATTAAATCTTTCATCGCACCAGCCTCTGTATTTTTTTTACTAACCTGTTCGATCTCCTTGTAAGGAGTCATCGCAATTTTAAGGAAGTCGGTTTCCCCTCTGAGCCATTCTTTTGAAGGATCTCCATCGACCAGTAAAATACCAATCTCTTCAATCACACTGACTGCTACACTTCGGCGGTTATCCTGGGGGAGGTCGTCGGCAACAATCAGCTCAACATGAAGAACTTTTGGTCCTGAACTATCAAAACTATGAGAAAATGATACTTGATTTGTTGCTTGTGGTCCGATGGAAATCGCTGCTTCATCAATGATTTTTTGATCTCCGTCGACCAGTAATTGAACCTGTAAGTTTCCTTCAAATGTTTCTTCACTTAGGTTATGTAAAGTTGCTCTTATTTGAAGTGGGTGTCCGATACCGATAGTTTGAGAAGAGACTACAATGCTCTCAACAGATAGATTTTTCTTGGATTTTTTCCCAAAATCCACCCAGGTTAATTCCGGTCCATTTGGAGTAGCATCCAACCGTTTTCGGAAAGAACCGATTGCTGAATTATCCCAGTTATTCCAGTCGGATTCTCTGAAATCAGAAAGTAAAATAATTTCCCGTTTTAGATTCTTCCCCTGCGAAACAATCGAAAGAGCCTGATCGAGACTACCGAGGAGGGAAGCTTGGTCACTGAGCGCATCCAAGTTTTCAACTCTCACACCGAGGGCGTTCTCGTCGGATGTGGGCTTATCAAAAAGGTTCAGTGGAATACCACCTATTTGAATTATGGAAATTTCAGATTGTTTGTGTTGATTTTTTAGAAAGTCTGAAATGAATGAACCTGCATCGATAAACCCATCAGAAATATTCATCGATAAACTATCATCCAAGAGGATGACTGTACTCGCTGGAACATCTCCAGAAAGAGCGGATATTTCCTTATCTTTTCCCCAGTCTGGAAGGATTCCAAAGATACCAAGAATCATCGCGATCAAACATGCCAAACTTAGAAAGCCGCACGGCCAACGTAAAGCAGTTGAAAATGCAGTAAGAATAAGCAGGGCAAGTGCGGATAGGGGAAGAATTAGAAAATATAGAAAAGCATTCCAGTCGGTCACCACCATTCTTGCCAGTGTAAGTGCGAGGATAATGGGAATGGCACATCGAATGATCAAAATTATCCATTGTTCCAATTGAATCTGTTTTCGATTTTTTCGTAACACAGATTCTAAAAGATGGGAGGCTCCCCACTTGATTACTTTGAAGCGGCTGCGATTAAAAAGATGAATAAACAAGGGTACTAATGCAGCCAATGCACCCAATGCCAAGGCTCCGTTCAAGAAGCTCACAGATGAATGGGCATACCGGCTTTTCTGCGGGCAGCAAGAAAGGAGGCGAGTCCTTCCGAATAGGGTTCGTTTGTGGTCATAGGAAAGAGTTGTACGCGATGTTTATGGCAACCCTTTACAAGTTCTTCCCGGTATTCCTTCAAGTTTTTCAGATAGGCATCCCGTAAATGGGCTGGATCAACGGTGTGATTTTGTCCTGCATTTTCTAAACAATCAAAACGGGTCCATGAACGAAAAGGAAAATCAAGTTCGTCGGGATGCCAGATTTGAAAGATCACCACATCGTGCTTGGCATGGTTGAAATGAGCTAATCCTTTAAGAATAGAAGGAATCTCACCAAAACAATCTGAAATAATCACGACCAGTCCACGTTTTTTAATTTGCGGAGCGATCTCATGAAAAACTTTTCCTAAATCTGTTTCTGAACCTGCTTTGGTTTGCCCTAACAGATCGATAATTTGTCGGGTGTGAGATGGTCCTCCACGAGGTGGAACCACTGTGCGTACTTTTGAATCAAAGGTTGTCAAACCCACACTATCAGTCTGTCGAAGGGCTAAGTATGCCAGGCACGCCGCAAGTCTCGATCCGTAGGCAAGTTTACTTACTCCACTATCGCTTTCTTCTCCGTAGGACATCGAACCACTTGCATCGAGCAAAAGGTTACATCGTAAATTGGTTTCCTCTTCGTATTCCCTGACATAAAAGCGGTCTGTTTTAGCAAAAACTTTCCAGTCTAATCGGCGGATTTCATCTCCACGGGTATAGGCGCGATGCTGTTTAAATTCTACGCTGAACCCTTTATGGGGTGAGCGGTGAAGGCCCGAACAAAAGCCTTCCACCACCCGCTTTGCCAGTATCTGATGATTGGCTAAGCGAGATAAATCCTTAGGATCTAGAAAATCAGTAACAGTTGCCATCCAAATGTTGGATAGAATTTTTAGAGTAAGGCTTCTTTTTTGTCCGGAACCGCTTCGATACAGCGGTCGACAATCGATTCCACGGTAATACCCTCAGCTTCGGCATTGAATGTCGGAACTATTCGATGCCTGAGGACTGGATGGGCAAGCGCTTTAACATCCTCAACTTTTGCGGCAAATCTTCCATTCAATAATGCCCGTACTTTTGAGCCAAGAATTAGTTGTTGGCAGGCACGCGGTCCTGGTCCCCAATCTATTAAATCCTTAACCCAGTCTTCCGCACCTTCTTCTTTGGGGCGAGCCATGCGTACCAGATCCAAAACATAATCATACACATGATCTGGCACCGGAACTTTTCGCACAGTTTCCTGGCACTTTTGCAGGGTAGGCCCATCAATTACTGGTTCAAGTTTGGATTCGAAGGTGGAGGTGGTCTGTTCAATGATTTTTCTTTCTTCTTCCCTGGTTGGGTATTCAACAATTACCTGAAACAGAAAGCGGTCCCTTTGTGCTTCGGGAAGAGGGTAGGTTCCTTCCTGTTCAATTGGATTTTGGGTTGCAAGTACAAAGAAGGGTTCATCCAGATTATAGGTGGTTCCCCCAATAGTTACTGAATGTTCCTGCATGGCTTCCAGCAAGGATGCTTGCGTTTTCGGTGGAGTACGGTTGATTTCATCCGCCAGGATAATTTGGCTAAAGATTGGTCCCTTTTCAAAAACCAATTCACGATTGCCGGTCTTTTTATCTTCCTGAATGATATCTGTACCGGTGATATCTGCAGGCATGAGATCAGGAGTGAATTGGATTCTCCGAAAACTTAAATCAATTGCCTGTGCCAACGATCGGATCATTAATGTCTTGGCTAGACCGGGTACTCCCTCAAGTAGGCAGTGACCCCGTGCCAGCATCGCAATAAGTAATTGTTCCAGCACTTTTTCCTGGCCTACAATTACTTGGTGAACTTGGTCCTTAATCTTTTCATAAGAGGCGACCAATTCTTTGGCTAATGCTTCATCGTCGGAACTACTTTTATTCGGGCTCATCTTGTTTTGGCTTGGTTTATTTAATGATCATGATGATTTACTACTAGATATCACCGTTTACATGATCATTGAGAATGGCACAAAATGGATAATGCAAGATAATTTCCTGCTATTTCATGAATTAAATACCTTGAGGTATTAGGATGAAAATTCTTCGATTAAAACTTTATGAATTTCGGTGGGGTCTAAGTCATCCCCTCTGGGTCGTGAAGCACCCAACAGGACAGGCCAATCCAAAGAATCCTTGGGAATAATTCCATGACTTCCCTTTACTACATCTGAATTCAATGGGATTAAATCCATATGAATTCGAAATCCAAACTTTTTAGCCACAAGTTTTTGTACCGCCTTAAGGGTTGGAAATGAAATGTTGGGATCAATAAACAACTCGGCTGG
>JAOFOL010000048.1 GCA_028042835.1 Opitutales bacterium
CACGGGTATGAACGCATTGGCTCCCAGCTATCCCTGTCCCCTTCTCATATCAATCGATACTATCAGGCGGCAGAAATCGTTCTCGACCGTGCATTTCCGCAAACGGAAGGGGCAGTCCGAAAAGTGAAGAAGACAGCTGCGGACTTGCGGTATGGAGGAGGTGAAAAACAAAAAGAAGCCCTCAAACGATTTGGTATCAAACGCCCTCTTCGCCAACTCCTTTTCCCCGGCAGGGTGGATCAGGCACTTGCCCATCATTGGTTTGGCAAAACCGGAACCGAACACAGCGGTCTCTACAAACTCCGTCTACAGGCCAGTGGTATCCGTCCACCCGGCGGGCAACCCGCCCACCTGAGTATTGGTGTAAAAACCAGTGAGGAAAATGTCGACGGACTGATCGAGCTCGATATCACTGCCCCCGAAGACAAACCACAGGTTTACGAATTCGAAATCTTTTTGGAAATGCCCACCCAGTTGTATTTTGCGGTTGTAAGCACCAATGTGATCGACCGCAGACAGGGTGCTGCCTTCCGTAACGCACTTTCCGCGAGGGATAGCTACATATTTACGCACAGCAGTGAGACCTTCCTGTTAAACCCCAATGCACCGCAAATGTTTGATGATAAGGGAAACGGAATTTTTTCAACGGTTATTCTCGATTGGATCGAATGGGAAGGACCCATCGTGACCCCACGGGAGAAATCACTGCGAAAAGGAATCTTTCCGGAGAACAATGCCACCATTGAGCAGGTCAGTCATCACCTACAGTCCTTTGCGGAGCGGGCATGGCGACGAAAAGTGGACCCTCAGGAATTGTCCGGCTACCTCCAATCCTATCAAAAAGACATGGAAGCCGGGGATAAGATTCAGGATGCATTCCGTACTGCCTTGCTTCGGGTACTCACCTCGAGAAACTTCATTTATTTAGTCGAGGGGGATCCGCAAACAAGGGAACGACTGAACGAACACGAACTTGCCTCCCGACTCTCCTATTTCCTTTGGAGCTCCATGCCTGATGACTCACTTTTTGCCAAAGCAAAGGAAGGAAAACTCCAAGGTGAAGAATTGAACAAACAGGTCGACCGTATGCTATCGGATGTGCGCAGCGAACGATTTGTCGATGACTTTTCCCGTCAGTGGTTACAACTGCACAAGGTGGGAATGTTCCCACCGGATAAGAAACTTTACCCCACTTACGATGACTGGCTCGAGACCAGTATGCGTAACGAACCGGTTGAGTTTTTTCGCGAATTGCTTTCCAACAACCTGCCCATCGAGAGCCTGCTTGATTCCGATTGGACCATGGCCAACGCCCGCCTCAGCGACTTCTACGGTCTCCCCGAGCCTACCAAGCAGGGATTTCAGCGGGTATCCCTCAAACCTGAACACAACCGCGGTGGATTGCTCACCATGGGAGGTGTTCTTGGGCTGACCTCGGATGGCACGCGCCATCGCCCGGTTCATCGGGGGGTTTGGCTGAGTGAAACTATTTTCAACAAAACTCCTCCCCCTCCCCCGGCCAACGTCGACCCGATCGAGCCTGTCCCTCCACAAGGGGACAAGATCACCATCCGGCAAAGAATGGAAGCCCATACCCGAGATCCCAACTGCGCCGCCTGCCACAAATCAATTGATCCACTGGGCCTGGCCTTCGACCATTATGATGCCATCGGGCAGTGGAGGACTCACGAGCATATCCCCACCGGTGTTGGCAAGAATCCTCCAGTCGATGCGTCAGGAACCTTGATCGATGGTCGAAAATTCAACGGGTCGGTTGAATTTAAAGAATTGCTTCTCGATGACAGCGACCGTTTTGCCCGTGCCTTTATCGAACACCTTTGCACCTATGCCCTCCGCCGCGTGCTCACCGTTGACGACAAGGACGACATTTCACTCATCCTTAGCGAAGCAAAGAAAAAGAATTATCAGATTAAAGATATCATCCGGGCGGTGGCCGTCTCCGACCTCCTCCGTAAACGCTAGAATTTAAAAACAAACAAGGGAAAAACATGAACTACTTATCACAATCCTGGTTGATCAACCGTCGCCATGCCCTCCGCGCCATGGGCACCTGCATCGCACTCCCCATGCTCGAATGCATGACCCCGCTCAAGGCAGCCGAAAAAGTATCCACACCCAAAAGGAGTGCTTTTATTTATCTCGCCAACGGGGTCCACTCGCTGAACTACCAAATCACTGAGTCCGGGCCGGACTACAAGTTTTCCCGTTCCCTCAAACCATTGGAAAAACATCGTAGTTCCATTACGCCTGTTAGTGGGCTTCATCACCCGGGCAGTATTGGCCATCACCACAACTGCATTAAAGTTTTCCTGACCGGTGGTAAAATTGGAGCTGCCTACCGCAACTCCATTTCAGTGGACCAAAAGATGGCCGAAATCACCGGCCAATACACCCGCTATTCCTCGCTTGAAGTTGCCCTGACTCAGGGTTCCCTCGCCTGGACCCCGGATGGTGTACAACTACCCGCCATGCGCCAGTGCAGCCAGATTTTCACATCCCTTTTCGAGGAACCCAAGGATGGTATCGATGCCCAGCGAAAAAGGCTCCGCCGCAAGGCCAGCGTATTGGATGATAACCTCGATGAAGTTCGTCAAATGGAGAAAAAAATGGGAACAGCGGATAAAGGTCGCATGGATCAGTACCTCACCTCCGTGCGCGAGGCGGAAATCCGCACCCGTCGGGCGGACGACTGGCTTGACACCCCTCTACCCCAAATTTCCGACTCCGACCGCAAGCGTACCAACCGCAAAGTAAACAAGGCACAGGCCGGGGATTATTTCCGTACCGTTTACGACCTCATGGTTCTCGCCTTTCAGACCGACGTCACCCGGGTCGCCACTTTCAGCCTGGGAGGAGAAGGGGATGCCTTTGCCATACCTGAGATTGGTATCACCGAATCCCGCCACCAACTCAGCCATCACGGGGGCGACGAGGGCTACATGGAAAAGCTGACCAACTATGATACCTTCGCCATCGAACAATACAGCTACTTCCTTTCCCGTCTCGAGGAAACCAAGGACCTGAACGGCAAACCGCTTCTCGGTTCCACGATGTCTCTTTTTGGCAGCGGCATGTCCTATGGCCATAGTCACGGAAATGCCAACCTACCACTGGTACTTGCCGGTGGTTCGGACCTGGGCTTGAAGCACGGGAGTCATCTTGATTTCAACGAGGGGCATTTTGACGGCTACACCCTCGACAAACCAGGTGATCATTACCGCGTCTGCAGTCGCCCAGTCAATTCCGATGCCCACATGAGCAACCTGCTCCTCCTTATGGCTCAAAAAATGGGTGTGGAAACCGACCAGTTTGGCGACAGCAACAAAGTGGTCACCTTATGATCAGGCAATGCCTACTTTTTTCTCTCTCTGCTTTTATATTCGTATCGACTGTCCTTGGGTCCGTTGTCGAAGAGAGTGAACCCTTCCGTCCCGAGGAAGGCAAATTCCCACCCTTTGAAAAAGCCCACGCCTACCGAGGTGAACTTATCTTTGTTGACCATGCCAACCGACGCGGAAGCATCCGGGTGGAGGGAACGGGCAAGTTTTACCGCAATAACCCCCACCCTTTCGCCCTGCTTCCTTACGGCATAGTTCGTTACCATGATGCTCCGGCGGATCTTCGAGACGTCCCTCTTGGTACGGTGATGCATGCCTACGGGTTTTTACCACCCGACCCCAAGACCTCTTCCGTTCCCGTTCTCCCTCCCAACAATAAGGACAAAGATGCCGGGCATTACAGGGGAATCGGTATTTTCCCCGCTGAAAATCATATTCTGCTTCTTGAGGATGAGCCCAGCCATTGCAAACGAAACGGTTTGGTTTGGAAACTCAAGGAAGTGAACCTAAACAACCTCATTGGTACGATCGTGGCCAGTCGACAAACTAAAGACAATGGGGAAACCGAAGCCGAACCCCAAACCATGACCTTCGATTCCGCCACCCGTATTTGGCGGGGGCGCGAATCCATCCGCATCTCGGATCTGATCAATGAGAAAGTATGGCCTGCAAATGGGAAGAAAGACCTAAGCGACCAACCCGTCCTTCTGGGCATCACCTGGAAACCTGCACCCGGGGACGGACTGAGCGGAGCCTTTACCAGCTTCCACATCTCGGATATCTGGCTGGACGATCAATCGATTGAACATGCCGCCTATTTCCAGACTCAGAAGCACAACAGTTTCATTCGCACCCGCTGGATGCCTGCCTATGTGAATGAAGTAAAGTACGGAAAGTTTGGACAAGCCACTGCGTCTGTCACCCTTTTCGGAGGCATGGACCAGGCACTGTATGACGATTTCAAAAAAGATAGCGGCGGACAGATCAATGGTGCGGAAAATACCTTGAAACACACTGCCAGCCACTACGGCCCCGGCCACATGGCATCCAACGGAAAGATCGTTCAAATCACCAAGCAGGAAGGCAAAGTTCCATTGGGTAACAGTGGCATTCAAATCGATTTCAAGACCGACCAGATTATCGAAGCGATCCGCCCCGGAAGGGTCGTGCGTATCCGACCGAACAGTTGGCCCAAGTCACAAATTCCCCGGGAGGAATACCTTTTTAACAATAGTCCAGAGAACCGTTTCCCGACACCTGCCATCTTTCGGAAATACTGATTCGAGGGACTTTCACACTTATGAAACGATTCCCCATTCGATCGATTGCCGCGGTATGTTTAGGTCTTTTCTGCATCGCTTGCAAGGTGACTGCCGAACAAGAACCCTTCCGCCCCAAGGTCGGCGAGTTTCCACCTTTGGAAAAAGCTCATTCCTACAAAGGTGAGCTCACTTTTGTGGACCATGCCAACCGGCGTGGCAGTATACGAATCGATGGAGATGGAAGGTTTCGGTTTGCCGCTCCGTCCCCCTTTGCCCTCCTCCCCTACGGTTTAGTCCGATATCATGGGTCTCCGGCCGATCTTCGGGATATTCCGCTCGGAACCGTTATGTATGCAAAGGCTTTTCTTCCACCCGATCCGAAAATTTCTTCCGTCCCGGTCTTGCCGTTGGACAACCGGGAAAAAAAATACGGCTACGCAGGAACTGGGGTTGCACCGGCTGAAAACCACATTTTTTTATTTGAGGACGAGCCAAGCTATTGCAAACGCCTCGGATTGGTCTGGAAACTTCAGGAAATCAATCTCAATGAAGACCAAGGTATTCTAACTGCCCGAAGGGAGTCCAAATCCGGAAACGGAGATGTCCATGAGGAAACCTTTTCCGTCGATACAGCCACCCGATTTTGGCGGGGAAAAGAACATTTGCATTTAAGGGATCTTATTGAAGAAAAAGTCTTACCCGAAAACGGCATTCAATCCCTCAACGAAGAGGCGGTCTTTCTAGGAATATCATGGAAACCCACCCCGGGTGGTGTCTTCAAACGCTTTCATATTTCCGATGTCTGGCTGGATGAACTTGCCATGGAACGGGCTTCTCGAATCCAGAACGAAACCCACAAGACTTTCGTCAAGAGCCGGTGGATGCCAGGCTGGGTGGACCAGGTGGAATACGGAAAGTTCGGACGGGCCAAGGTTACCGTCACTTTATTTGGAGGGATGGAAGACTCTCTTTATGCCGACTTCAAAAAAGGGCAAAGTGCCATGCTTGCCTCCTCGGAAAACACCCTGAAGCATTGGGCGGGGGGGACTGCAGGCACCGCCCAGATGGCAAGCAAAGGGATATTACTGGAAGTTTCGAAAACCAAAAAGGGAGTTCCACTTGGTAGCAGTGGCATTCAGCTCAGTTTGGAAACGAATCTCGTTACGGAAGGCTTCAGACCCGGAAAAATAATAAGAATCCGTCCCGAAAGTTGGCCAATATTTCAAGTACCTAGGGAAGAATACATTCACCACACTCGGGACGGGATCGAAAAACGTTTCCCAACCCCGGACATCTTTCAGATCTTTCCAAAAAACTAGAGCCATGGAATCCATCCTTCTGAAACTAAACTTAGCCCGCTGGGCTACCGTGCTTCACCTTGTTCTATTCATTCTTGTCTCCAATGCACGCTCCGATGAAGACCCCTTCCGGCCCGAGACGGGGAAATTCCCTCCCCTTGAAAAGGCTCATTCCTACCGGGGAGAACTCGTTTTCGTAGATCATGCCAACCGGCGAGGCAGCATCCGCATACAAGGGGAAAGCAAATACTTTCGAAACAAGCCGCATCCCTTCGCCATGTTACCCTACGGGATCATTCGCTACCACAATGCTCCTGCCCAACTCCGCGACATTCCCATCGGCACCGTGCTCCATGCCCGGGGCTTTCTCCCCCCGGATCCCAAGCTCTCCGCCGTACCCGTTTTGCCAATCAACAACCGCAACAAGACCGCAGGCTACAGTGGCAAAGGCACAGCCCCGGCCGAAAACCACCTGCTTCTCCTTGAAGACGAAGCAAGCCACTGCCTGCGTGAGGGTAAAGTCTGGAAGCTTCAGGAGCTGAATATCAAAGATGGCTGCGGCAAAATCACAGCCCGACTGGAATCCAAAACCGGCACCGATAAGGGGGAGGAGGAAACCCTGACCTTCGATGCCGCCACCCGCATATGGCGCGAACGCGAAAAGCTTCAAGTGGCGGATCTCGTCCAAGAAGGCACTTGGCCTGAGATCGGAAAGAAATCACTCGATGATCAGGCGGTCCTTCTCGGCATTACCTGGAGGCCCACACCTGACGGTGTCTTTACCCGCTTTCATGTCTCCGATGTCTGGCTGGACGATGTCTCGATCCAACGGGCCGCCCGCAATCAGACCGAGACCCACAAGGCATTCATCCGCAGCCGCTGGATGCCCGGTTGGGTCGATGAGGTCGAGTATGGTAAATTTGGCACCGCAACCGTTACCGCAACCCTCTTCGGTGGCATGGATGATTCCCTCTACGCGGATTTCAAGAAGGGCGTTTCCGCCATGATGAATCCAGTCGAGAACACCTTGAAGCACACGCACGGGGCTTACGGCCCGCGCCACATGGCCAGCCGAGGTAGCGTCCTTGAGGTCAAAAAGCTACAAGGCAAAGCCCCGCTGGGAAGTAGCGGCATACAGGTTAGGTTCAAGACCGATCTCATCCTCGAAGGCATCCGTCCCGGACGGGTTGTTCGTCTCTGTCCAGGAAGCTGGCCCCAGGTCCAAATACCACGCGAGGAATACCTTGGAGGAAACAAGCCCGCAGAGCGTTTCCCAACTCCGGATATCTTTCCAAAGTACTAGGGAAATCGATCTGATTCTTTTGCTCTTATTCTCAAAAAACCACTGTATTCGAAGGTTTTCATTTGATTATATTTCTTCGAAAAATAATTCTTCCATTATGACCCGCAAACTATCCATTCTATACCTGATCTCACTTTGCCATCTCGGCCTTCTTGGCAAGCCTTTCCACATCTACTCCCCAAGCTCGAAGGAGAACACTCTATGGATTGTCAAAGCAACGCCCAAAGGCGAAAGTTTGAAGCTCGAGGTTGCGGAGAAGGTAAAATTCGACTTCTCCGGCCGTGTGATCACCGCTCATCCCAGCAAGCCCCTTCTTTATGTTACCGCGACAGGCGGAGATCCTGGAAAGGTGCCAGGAGCGGTCGTGTTCTTGAAGAAGGACGGTTCCTACCAGAAACATAAGAATATTAACTTCAATGACGGTGCCTGTTACCTGAGCCTGGACAAGGAGAACAGACATATTCTTGGAGTGAGCTATGGAAATGGACGGCTCAATGTCTATCCACTCGACGATCAGGGCATCCCCGGGAAAGCCGTAACCACAATCGATGAAGGAAAGAAGGAAGCTCACTGCGTGCTCCTCCCACCAGATGGAAAGAATGTCTACATACCTTACGTGAAAGGAAACCTCGCCCTTTTGCAGTATGCCTACGATGGCAAAACCGGAAAGGTCACCCCGCTCGAACCAAAGGATGCCAAGCCTCCCCTCGGCTCGGGCCCCCGTCACATGGCTTACCACCCCTCCCTGCCCATGGTCTACTTTAGCAACGAGCAAGGCATCGGCCTTTCCACCTACCGACGAGAAGCCAACGGACAGCTCAAGGTGGAACAGGACATAAGCATTTTACCCCCCGGTATGTCCAAGATTGGCCTGAGTGCTTCCGACCTTCTCATTACACCGGACGGAAAATTTCTCTTCGCCGGCTTGCGCGGACACCGTCAGGACTTTAGCCGCATCTCCCGGTATCGGGTGCTTGAAGACGGCAAGGTCGAGTTTCTTGGCCTCAGCGAAGCCGACCAAGTCCCCTGGGGGCTGACTCTTTCCCCGGACGGAAATTTTCTCCTCGTATCCGCCACCACTGGATCCAGTCTCGCCGCTTACCGAATTTCGAAGGACGGCAACCTTAAGAGGGTGGCCTCCCTTGCCTGGGACGCGAGAATGTCTGATCTAGTGACGCGCTAAAAACGACAAACAAATCAACCCACTCTTTCAAAAACGGATCTCTTACCAAACCCTCACCCTACCATGATAATCAAAAAAGTCATCCTATCACTCTTCACGGCCCTCTCCGCTCTGGTACTCTCCGTTCAAGCCGCCTCCCTCGACGAACCCGGCACCAAGGTAAATAAACTAGCCTAATGGAAAAATAAAGGAACTTATGACAAATCGTAGAAAATTCATTCAAAAAGGACTTTTAACAGCAAGTGCGACTGCTCTTTCCTCCAACTGGGCTTATGCCAAGGACGATGGACCGGACTATTTCACACTGGCAGTACTCCCGGACACCCAGAACTATTCATACAGGTATCCTGATGTCTACACCAGCCAAACGCGTTGGCTGAAGGAGAACGCACAAAAGTATAGAATTCCCTTCGTCTGTCACGAAGGCGATATTGTCCAGTTCAACGATGTTGTTGAGTGGGAACGAGCCGTTGTCAGCCATAAGGAACTGGATGGTAATCTCCCCTACGGCCTCAACGTCGGCAACCACGACTTCAACTGGACATGGGTCAATGGCAAGCGCGGAAAGATGGTTCGCGATACCTGTCGCATCGATCAATTCTTTCCTCCATCCAAATATGAGAAAGAAAGCTGGTGGGGTGGATGTTTCGAAAACCGCAACCACAACAGCTACCAATATTTTGAAGGTCCGGGCGGGCTGAAATTCCTCGTTCTGAATATAGAATTCGCTCCCCGCGACGTCGCTCTGGACTGGGGCGCGACCGTCATCGAAAAGCATCCCGATCATCGCATCATCGTCGTCACGCACGCCTATATGGACAATGATGACACCCGGATAGGCGAAGGAGACAAGGGCGTAAAGTTATATTTCCCCGACGACAATGATGGCGACAGTATGTGGGAGAAGTTTGTGCGCAAACATAAGAATATTTTCCTGGTCATGAGCGGCCATGTTTGTAGAGACTCCCGCAACAACTGGAAGTTCGACACTAGCTATACCGAAACGGGTCTGCTTACCAGCAAAGGAGACCACGGTAACGAGGTGCATCAAATCCTCGCAGACTACCAAAGCCGCCCCAACGGAGGTGATGGGTTCCTCCGCCTGATGCGTTTCACTCCCGAGAATAACGAAATTGAGGTCAAAACTTACTCTCCTTTTAAAGATGAATGGCTTATCGCATCGCATAACCAGTTCACCCTTCCGTATTCTATGACCTAATGTTTTTTTCCGTTTTTTGGTCGAAAAGATGAAGTAAAAGGTAGAACGCAAATGACAACTAAGAAGCCAAAATCGTCGGCAGCCTTCGGCCTCACTACCTGTCTGCTTTCCTTTTTTGGGTTATCGATCTCAAACGCCAGGATGCCAGCGAGTTTTTTAGTTCCACTCGCCGCGGAACTGGAGCCTGATAAAAAGGTAATTTACAAAAAGGCAGGAGATCGTGAATTGGAACTTCATCTCTTTCATCCGCGAAATTTTCAGCCAGCAACCGATCGACGCCCGGTATTCCTAATCATTCACGGTGGAGGTTGGACGGGCGGTAAACCACGAAAGTTCTACCCAATCGCCAAAAACTTCGCAGATCTGGGTATGTTAGGGATTTCTTTACAGTATCGGCTTCTTAGCACGAAAGAGGCAACTACCGTTTTCGATTGCGTGAAAGACGGTCGATCGGCGATTCGCTACCTCAGGGCAAACGCTAAAACCCTAGGGATCGATGCAGACAAAATTGTAGTCAGCGGCGGCTCTGCCGGTGGGCATGTGGCTGTAGCGACAGCTTTGTTTGATCAGGTCAATGAGTCCAGCGATGATATCAGCATCTCATGCCTACCGGATGCCCTGGTACTGTTGAACCCGGTGATTGATACTTCAG
>JAOFOL010000049.1 GCA_028042835.1 Opitutales bacterium
AATCCACGGGATTTTCCTTTGACCGAATGAATATCGGGGCCGGTCAGTCGAGTGCTTTATGGTGGGGCACGGGCTCTGGTGCAACTAGGCTTACAGGAAGCCGCACCATGGATGCGTATGACCCGAAAATCATTACCGTTCGATACGATGGTTCATCTACAAATTTAAAGTACTACGCCAATGGAGCATACATAAAACAAAGCACCAGTATTGTTTCAAGTTTTTCAACGAATTCACACCCACTACAGATAGGTAATAAATTTACTTGGGGGGAATTCCTTTTTTACCGAGACGCTCTTTCTGATGCAAATCGTGAAAAAGCGGAAGGGTACCTTGCTCAAAAGTGGGGATTGAGTGGATTCCTACCCTCTGGACATGAGGGTTTAAATACCAATGGCTGGGCACTGGGTCGTGGTAACAGTACCAATGGTGTATCATCAAGTTTAAATGGTGTGGGGGGATCAATTAGCGGAAGTTCCTCCACAATTTCTCCCTCTACCGATAACAACTGGCACCAAGTGGTATCCACCTTCGATGGTGGCACTCGTAAATTATATCTCGATGGGGTAGAAGTTTCTTCTCAGGATGCATCTGGAGCGGTACTTGCCAATGCACATGCACTTATTTTTGGTGCAACTGACATGAATTCCTCCACACCTGGGGAAGAGGAAGCCAAGTTGGTGGCTGCCGCCAATCATAGCGGAATCAAGCTCGATGAGGTGCGGTTTTACAACTCTTCACTTTCTGCCAGCGAGATCACTGAAATGTATAATTATGGCAAGGGAGACCTGCAAAAAGTGGGTGGGTTTTCCACCATTCCGTCTACAATTTCCGGGGCAGCAGGAATCGCACAATCCAACACCGTAACTGCAGACTTCCCCAATGCATTGTATTACGCCTATAATTTACCCACCGGACTTTCTATAAACACAGCCACCGGTGAAATTTCTGGCACACCAGTTGTGGGCGGTACCCATATCCTTACTGTAACGGCAACCGGTGGTACCAATCAGGCACCCAAAAAAGCTTCTGCGACCATCACTTATGTTGCACCTTCAAGTGCTCCCAAATTCGGAACTCCAGGAGCCGGTAATGTGCTTACTTCATCTGCGCTCTTACTTGCTGAAATCGAGCAATCCGGGGCAAATTCAAACACCATCGATTTTGTTTGGGATACAAGTGATAAAGGCACCTCGAATATTTCCGACTGGAATGGTTCCGCCCTCGCAGTAGGCACGGGCAAAGAAGGCTTTTATGGCAAGCAGGTATCCGGCTTGAATATCAATACCACTTATTATTACCGCAACCGTACGGTTACCACCAAAAACCCATTGGACCTAGCCCCAACTTCACTCCAACTATGGATCGATGCTGCTGACCTTTCCTCCGCAGGGTCTACATGGAGCGATAAAAGTGGAAAAAATAACCACACCCAACGTTCAGGTACTCCCGCCGTGGTAACGAATGCCCAGAATGGACATTCAGTTATGAGATACAGTGCCAATGGGCAGTTCCACTACTTTGATAAAATGACCGATATTCGGACTGTTTTTTGGGTTCTGAAAAGAACAGGAACAGATACTGAGCAACGGTTCCTTCTTGGGGACCATTTTAATCGACAAACTTATCACTTCCATTCAAATGGCCAAGGGATGTATCACGGTAGCCATGCTCATGCAAATGTAAGAACTGGCACCACCCGTGTAAACGGTTCATCTGTAAATGGCACATCCACAAATTATCCATCCACCATGTCTGTAATCTCAGTAAAAACTGCGGGTAATGTGACCGCAAGTTCCTTCAGTCGGGACCGCAATTACAACCAAAGGGTATGGAAGGGCGACCTGGGCGAACTCCTTATTTTTAATAGCGCATTATCTGATTCGGATATCTCCTCAATCGAGGGCTACCTTGCTCACAAGTGGGGACTGGAAGGCAACTTACCAAGTGGACACTCCTACAAATCTTCTGCCCCCTCCTTTATTGCCTGGTCGGATGTCCAATCCTTCACGACACCTACTACTATTTCCCCACCTGTACTGGGTGCTCAGTCGGTAGCTAATTTAGACACCACCTCAGCGGACTTGGAAGTCGTACTCTCGGACAATGGAAACGACGCCACTTCGATTACCTTTTTCTATGGAGACAACGACGGGGGCACCACTCCCGCTTCATGGGACTCCAATGTCTCCTTCAGCAACGCCATGGAAGCCACTATTCGCAAGTCGATCACCAGCTTAACCAGTGGCCAGACCTACTACTTCCGCACATTGGCAAAGAACAGTTCCAGTCAAAATAACGGGGAGGACTGGGCCAATTCCTCCACTGCCTTCACCACCGTGACCAGTTCAGTACGGGAAGGGACCGAAGCGGTTCGCTACTCCGACCTGGAAGGTTGGTGGAAACTGGATGGCAACCTCGATGATTCTTCAGGGAACAACCGCCATGCAGATGGAATATTCTTCAAGCCTACATTGGTAAACGGGCTTAAACTCTGGCTGGATGCTTCTGACTTATCAACCGCTGGAGCAACTTGGACGGACAAGAGTGGAAATGGAAATCATGCCACCAAACACAACACCCCAACTGTTGTAACCAATGCTCAAAATGGTCTATCCCTTATGCGCTATGATAAAGTTTCGGCGGCCGCGAGTACCGACTACCACGAATGGAACGATATCAATGATATGCGAACCATATTTGCAGTGTTTAAAAGGGACAGTGGAAACAACGGAGGAATTCTGACAGACGATTCAGTGTATCACTTCTTTTCCCATGGAACGCAAATGATCCACAGCGGTCATGGTCACGCTAATATTAGAAACGGCCTTTACAAGTTAAACGGCTCCTCCATCACCGCAATTTCAACTAATTACCCCGCACACTTATCAATTGTTGCAATACGCCCTACAGGTAATGTGGAAGCTAGCCGAATTGGTAGAGATAGAAGTTCGAACAATTACCATTTCGATGGGGATTACGGCGAACTCATCATCTTCAATACAGCTCTTAGCGATGATGATATGGTAAGCGTCGAAGGCTACCTCGCCCATAAGTGGGGACTAACCGGATTACTCCCAAGCACTCACTCTTACAAATCGACCAAACCACTAGCTGTAGATTCTTCCCCCTTTTCTTCGGATATTGCCTCTGGAACAGGTACTTCCCTCGATCTTTCCAACGGTGTGTTTGCCACCGTATCCACCGGTGGCACCGAAGATGTATTTGATGGAGGTTCCGCTTTCTCCACCTCGATGTGGGTGAAGGGTTGGCCCAGTGCAGCAGGCGAGGCAATCATTGGTAAAGACCATTTTGATCCCGGAGCCTTTGGTTCGCTCAAAGTCTGGCTCGATGCTTCAAACCCTGATTATTTGTCTAAATCTGGTCCAACTGATCCGCCCTCAGCTGGAGATAGCTTTACGAAGTGGTACGATCTATCGGGAAACAACCATCATGCTAGCACTGGTTCTGGTACTCCTAGCTGGGAATCCTCTCTAATTAACTCCAACCCTGGGGTAAAATTGGATGGTTCCACCTTAGTATTGGACAACAGTGCAGTTGCATTTGATGAATGGTCTGAACTCCATGTTTTTGCTGTTTTAAGGATTCATGCAAATACCACCTGGAAACGTGTATTTGGTAAAACATCGAGCGCTAGTAGTTCAGCAAACACTGCCTGGAGCTACAGTATTAGAAGAGGAGACTTTTCCCCACCAACCTACTTTGCTAGAGTGAGAAATAACTCTAACGCAGACTTTAACAGAGAAAGTGGTAATTCACGCACCACTTCTTTGCATGATAGTCCTGGGGGTTTATTTACGATGTCCTGGGGGGGTGGTAGCTTTACAAACCGGATCGATGGAACCCAAAACAGCACAGTTAGCTCAACTGGTACGATCGGTAGCCTTTCATCAGAACCCGTGAAAATTGGTCAGGGGTTTGGGCTTTATTTTGGTGAATTCTTGATTTTCGATGAGAAACTCAGTTCTGCAGATGAACAAAAAATTGAAGGTTATCTAGCACACAGGTGGGGTTTTGCCGGTGACCTGCCAAGCAGCGGCCATAGCGGCAAAAGTGCCGCACCAACTGCCGGTTGGGGGATCAAAAGAGCAGCGTCGGGCAATGATAACCTTACCTTAAACATGGTGGGTGCAGGAGGAGAACTCACTAAAGCTGTAGCAGTAAACGACAATGACTGGCACCATGTCGTGACAACATATGGTGGAGGGAATAAGAAAATCTACATCGATGGAGTAGAAAAAGCAACGGTCGCACAGACTGGTTCTGTTACGGCTTCAAGTGCCAAACTAACCATGGGAGATTTTATACCTTTCGGCAATATCACCGGTCCAAAGATTGATGATGTACGCTTCTACAGCGTTGCCCTTTCCGCCGCTGAAATCGCGGCGATTTATAACGAGGGAGAAAATGATGTGGGGGCTCCCAAGTTTGCCATTACCAGCCCAGCAACAATTAATGCATCGACCAATAAACCAATAAACTATCAGATCACCACCGATGCCGCCTATGGGATGACGGGGTACAACTCCACCATTACCTATTCCCTGCTCAATGCACCGAACTGGCTGAGTGTAGGCTCATCCTCAGGTGCCGTTTCCGGCACCCCACCTGCCTCGGGCACCTTTACCTTTCAAGTCAAGGCAACCAACACCTTAGGTACTGGAATCAAAGACATTACCATAACTGTATCCGATTATGGCAACTGGAATTACGCACTCTCTTTCACGACCGATTACAACAGTAATGATCCACTTCAGGATTGGAATATGCTTGTGCGGTTATCTGAGGACTCTTCCAATGGTCCAGGTAACGCTGGTTTCCGATACTCCCAATTAAATTCGAACGGTGGTGACCTTCGCTTCGTATCCAAAGCGGGTGAGGAATTGAATTACGAAATTGCCAACTGGAACACTGCGGGCGAATCTCAGGTTTGGGTACGGGTGCCCAGCCTCAACGACGATGAAAATGTAACCATGTACTGGGGCAATGCCAATGCCGGTCTGCCCGCCTATGCCAATAATGGCAGCACATGGGATGATTATTTTGGGGTCTACCACCTGGAAGGCACTGCTGGTACTGCGACCGACTCCAGCCCGTTAAGCAATGATCTACCCGGAGTCAATGCTCCTGTAATGGTAGCCTCGGGTCTCTCCGGAGCCTCCTACTCTTCCACCTCTGCAGCAAACAATGGTTTTCTCGGTAGTATATCTTCGCACACCAGAGGCAAGGAGGGAACCTATACCATCTGGGCAAACACACCAAGTAACCCGCCGGATTGGAAGGACTTTTTTGGACTGGAATACAATGAAGACTCCGGGCACCGCCTTCAAATGGTGGTCAATAACGCATCACCAGCTAAGGCAAATGTTTTTGTAAATGGCGGTTCTAGTGGATTTTCTGGCATTACGAACCCCAACGACAACTTAGGCGGTTGGCAAATGCTCACCCTAGTGATTAAGGGTGGCTATGTATCCGTCTATGTGAACGGAGTGCTCGATGGGACTGCCGGTTGGTATTTTCCCGGACTGGACACCATTTCCAAAGTCGCGATTGGGAAGGGTACTGCCGATGGCGGTCCGGATACAACTTTCGATGAGGCCACTTTCTCGACGGTTAGTCGCTCCGCAACCTGGTTGTTGGCGAGTTATAACAATCAAAAGCCAGACCAGAGCTCCAACCCCTACCTAAACTTTGAAAGTTTGGTCGGTCCCATCAGCTTAGATGATCCAGATAATACTAAGATTTTCGGGAAAAAGGATACCGCAATTTCCTCCTACACAGTCGCACACTCAGGGAATGGTTCTTTTTCTGCCACCGGACTGCCTCCTGGATTAAATATTAATTCTGCCACCGGAGTGATTAGCGGTTCCACCAGTGTGGTTGGCTCTCAAAGCGTAACCATCACTGCCACCGGCTCAACCGCCGGTGGGGGTAGCGTGACGGTTTCTAAGACCTACACTATCGAGATCAATGACCCTGCATCCTTCCCCTTCCGTATGAATCTTACTCTTTCAGGGTATACCGGTTCATCAACTCTTAGCGATTTTCCCTTGCTTGTATCCCTTAGCTCATCGATCAACGGATTTTCATACAATGGAATGCTCGATTCCGATGACGATGGAATCCGTGACGGTGGAGACCTTCGCTTCTATGCATCCAACGGACAGGAGCTTGCCTACGAAATTGCAGACTGGAATACTTCGGGCACGTCCAATATCTGGGTAAAAGCACCTGCTGTTTCCGGAACCAGTACGGTAATCACAGCCGTATGGGGAAAGACCGGAACCGAAACTACCCCCGACTATGCCACCAACGATCCCGTGTGGTCCAGCGACTTTCAGGGTGTTTGGCACTTTGGTGGAACTTCAACGACCTTTCCTGACTCTTCGCCTAATGGAAACCATGCGACCAAAAATTCTGTGGGTGAGACCAACGCCGGGCAGGTGGGTAAAGCTGCCACTTTCACAGGGGCGGAATTTGCTGATGTAGCATACAATGAATTGCTCCATACGGATAAGTTTACTGTTTCATTATGGGCAAAGAGAGGAACCGGTACAGGGCACGCGGCTCCTTTCAGTGCTCGTGATACTAGTGATAACAACAAGAAAGGATACATTTTGTATTCTCAAAATAACACTTTCCAATTTTGGACAGGAAATGGTGCTGATGCATATATTACATCTCCTGCAAGTACCTCTCATAACTTAAATACATGGTACCAGATAACTGTTACCTATGATGGAACCACCAAGAAAATTTGGCTAAATGGTGCAGGTGGTGCAACCAATAACAGTAACCCGAACTTTCTTAAAAATGGACTCTACAGCTTGCGGATTGGTGCAGGTGCCAACGAAAACGCCACCGGGCAATATTTTTGGAATGGTTCGCTTGATGAGATGCGCTATTCATCCGTCAACCGTTCGGCCGACTGGATTAAAGCAGAGTATGACAACCAAAAGAGCTCAGGCTCCAAGTTGGTCAGCTATGGATCGGTCACCGGTCCGCGGATTATTACCTCCCCGCTTACCGCTACCGGAACCTTTAATAGTTCTTTTTCATATACTTTAACTGCATCGAATACATCCAATATTGCCAGCCGGGTATTTTACGGATTACCCGAAGGGCTAGACTTTAACGACAACGGTCAGATTACGGGGACGCCTACCGTATCCGGTACATTCTCTATTCCACTTGTGGTTAATTATAATAATGATGATGGCAGCACCACCGATTCCGACAGTATAAACGACAAGCTTGGTACATCTGACCCAACCTCTTCTGATGCGATTTTACTAAACCTGGATATTGCCACCCTTGCACCATCCATTACTACATTGGCTGCGACTTCAACCGGAGCCACCAATGCGAACTTTGAGGGTAATGTGACCAGCACGGGAGGTTCAAACCCAGAAGTAAAGGTTTACTACGGTGCTACTGATGGAGCAGATAATGCGGGTTCATGGAATAATGTACTTAGCATTGGAAATCAAGCGAGCGGAATATTTTCGATCCTTATTGGTGACTTGCAACCCTCCACTACCTACCACTACCGGGTGCGTGCCGCTAATTCTGCGAATACCAATGGCGTCTGGGCAACATCCTCTAAAAGTTTCTCCACATCCTCTTCCAACTTGGCGATCGCGGCGAATGGTGTATTGACCAATGCAACCGGTTCCACCGCTACTCTTTCGGCAAGAATAGCAAACTTTGGTACTGGAACAGTTAACCTAGCACCCTACTCTCTCAATAATGCATCCGATGCTGCGAGCGAGTTTCCTGGTATAACCCTGTGGCTGGATGCTGCGGATACAAATACGATCGTAACAGGGACAGGGAATGAAGTAAACACTTGGGCAAATAAAATTAATTCTACGGTTAAGATGCATAGTGCGACTTACAAACCCGACACCGGAGCCTCCATTAATGGTCTCAATGCCATTACTTATGATAAGCGTGCGGACAACCAGATGGAATACATGAATGCCAAAAAGAATGGCTCCACCAATTGGACCCCGGCCACTTCAAATGGAGCCATTTCTGGAAAAGTTCAAAACTTGGTAATTTTCCTGGCTGTCCGGATGGATGTGAGAAGAAGGAGTACCTTTCCATTTGGTTTTGGCTGGGGTGACCACTTTCCGTGGTCAAATGGCTCAGTTTATTGGAAACATGAAAGCTCTAGACCAACCTTTAGCATTGGTGGAAATGGCACCACTTGCGTGATTACCATGGTGCACTCGAAATCTTTGGGTAAACAACTCGCATATAAAAACGGTGCAAAGGTCTATGACGGTCCACGTACTAATGATAATCAATTGAGTAACATGGGGGTCTTCACATGGCCCAGTAGTTCTGCTGGTCGTAACTATGGAATCGATTGGACCACCGGTGAAATTATGGTGGTAAGTGGTACGATGACAGACACTGCACGAGAAAAAGCGGAGGGCTACCTTTCTCATAAGTGGGGCATTCCACTTACTGGGTCCCATACTTGGGCAAGTGGATCTCCCTACTCTGATATTAAAAGTGGGGCAGATTTATCTCTATACTGGGGTGCTAGTGATGGAGGGACCACTCCAGGATCCTGGGATAATACAGTATCGATCGGAAAAAAATCAGCCAAACTCGCAATTTGGCTCGATGCAAACGATGCCTCCACATTCAGCCTGTCAGGCAACACCATTACCTCATGGAATAATAAGGTTGGAACGACCCATAACTTTAACCAAAAATCGGGAGATCCTTCCCGTTTGGCCTCAGGTAATGGAATGAGCGTGGTAAACTTCGATGGCAATGATCAATTATGGACGAACGATTCCTACACCAAACAAAACTACACAGTCCTCTCGATCGCCCGCTACACCGGCGGGCAAAATAAGCGTATTATTGCCAGTAAGGATATCAATTGGCTTCACGGATTTTACAATAATGAAGTAGATACTTTTCATTTTAATGCCTGGTTACATAATGGAACCAAAACCTATGACACCCGCTGGCATTTGCACGCGGCTACTCAAAATGATTCCGACCAAGGTAATACCTGGACCGACTTCAATCAGGGTGTTACCGATGGAGGCGGGTCTCACGACACTGCCTTTTGGCCGGGCAAATTCTCTCTGGGCGCATGGAGTAACCTGGGCGATTCATCCAAGGGCGAGGTCGCTGAATTGATTGTGGTCAATGAGGTTTTAAGTGTTTCGGACCGTCAAAAGCTCGAGGCTTACCTCGCCCACAAATGGGGGTTGAGCTCGCTTATGCCAAACTCCCACCCCTACAAGTCAGCCTCCCCTATTGTCGATCCTCGTGATTTGGACTCTTACACCACCGACTTGTCCAACCTTGTCGCAGGCAACTCTTACTACTATCGTGTTGCTGCCACCAACTCGCAAGGCACAGATTGGGCAGACCAAACCGCCACCTTTACTGCCAAGCCTGTAATCCAACTCAGCACCGGGTCGATAAACTTTAATACCAGTGGCCCTACCCCCTCCTGGTCTGCAAGTGATGGCACAGCCGGAAATGGAGTCTTACAAACCCTCTCATGGACCGATGCATCCTCCAACACCGTACAGTACAAGGTGGCAAAGTTTGCTTTCGACAGCATGAACATTGGAGATGGTGTTAATGTATCTCTCAATGGAGACAACCCCATTCATTTGGACATCACCGGAGATGCCACTATCAATGCCGTGCTTGATGCGAATGGCAGTGTGGGCAACGGTGTTTATCAGAGTGTATTTAAAACTGGTAATCTAGGGGGTGGAAGTGGTGGTAAAGCATGGAGTAATAATGATAGCTATAGCAATGTTTCCCCAAAACACGGCACAGGCCCAACCCACCTCATTGGATCCAGCCCATTCAATTCTGGTGGATCCCGTAAAAAAGGTGGTACACTCAATGGTTTAGTCGCAGGTACCGCCCCAGGCGGTGGCGGATACGGCGGTGCAGGTG
>JAOFOL010000005.1 GCA_028042835.1 Opitutales bacterium
GCGTAAAAGACAAAGGTAGCCTCTCTTATGAAAAACCTATTTCGATCAGCTTACTTGATAGTGATGTCTTTTCTCCGCTCACTCTCGGTTCCAACCTGATGCTCTGGCTCGATGCCATGGATCGAAGTAGCTTGGATCAAGGTGAATTTCGTGGGGAGCTTGGAATCCCTGAGGATGGAAATCAAGTAAAGTTTTGGGCAGACAAGAGCGGTAAGGAATACCACGCTAAATCAATTGAGGGAGCAGCCACTTACAAAGCTGAAGAAGTGTATGGTAAGCCAACAGTTTATTTTCAGAACAATACATTTGAAGTCCTCAATAGTGCAGAAGATTTTGATGGATGGGATAAAATGACCGTTCTCCTCGTATTGGAACAAAAAGCCAGACAAACCTGGAGCGGATGGATCGGAAAGTGGAACCAGGTAAATCACGTAACCAACTCTTCCTGGCACTTCTTAGGCAGAAGACCAGATCTTTCCACACCTCAGTATTCATTTCGGATAAATGGAACAACTGCAGTAGACCGAATTGAACTGAGTAACAACTTAACTTCAAAACTTGGTGCCCCGTCTATCATTACCTTATTATTTGGCAATAATCAAAGGAGAGTTTTCCTGAATGGAACATCTGCACTGAGCACTGAGGACAATGGAACCATCCTCTCAACCAGTTTTCCTGTAACCATTGGGGGCGAAGCCGATAAAGGAGGATCTTTAAAAATGAATTTCTCCGAAATTCTCATTTTTAATGATGCCCTTGCAGACCCACAGCGCCAGCAAGTCGAGGGCTACCTCGCACACAAATGGAATTTATTACATGAATTGGAAGTTTCTCACCCGTTAAAAAATGCCGGAATGATGGAAAGCGGTAGCATCGCCCTTTCTGAAGAATTACCAGTGAATTCAGCAGTAGTTCAACTTTCAGAGCTTGTCCCTGATTACAATGCTTCCTGGATCTACTCACTGGTCTCACCCAGTGAAACGAATGACAATCAATTTTTTCAATTACAGGACCATGCCCCTTTCACACCCAAAGAATTCGACGGGTTAACACTATGGTTGGATGCGAGTGAATTAAGTACTACGCCATCGACATGGACAGATCTTAGCAATCAGGGAAATGATGCAAATAAGATTGGTTCCCCATCAGTTGTAACCAATGCACAGAATGGACTTTCCCTGATGAATTATAATGCCAATGGGCAGAGGCATAAGTTCTCCATGCTTGAAGATATCAGGACGGTCTTTTCGGTAATTTCTCAGGATTCAAGTGTGAACGGATCCGGTTTCAGGTTTCTACTAACGAGGTCAACCACTGGAGCTCCAGACCCAGACTGGCATAACAATAACAACGGAAAACTTTATGGTGGTTACACCAATGCAAAAATAAAAAATGGCGTTACCCGAATGGATGGTACCGTCATTGATGGTACCGTTACAAATTATCCAAATAACCTTTCAATTATCTCTGTCAGAACAACAGGAGACTGTATTGCAGATAGTTTCGGATATGACAGAGGGTCCACTCTTAGGCAATGGATTGGCAATCTGGGCGAACTAATCATCTACAATGAACCTCTCACTGATCAGCAAATAGAATTGATCGAAGTTTATCTGGCAAACAAATGGAATATCGGCCACTCGAGCCCAAATTTTTCGACCATTCAAAGCAATGTCATTAACTACTCGTCAAATTATACATTAAAAACAGGTGCTGTCTTTGACTTTGAAACTAACTCTTCTCATTACTCTATTCAAGTAGCAGGAACATCCGGTACTGGTGAAGAGTCTCAAAAGAACTACAAAATTCACCTCAGCAATTTGGTGGAAGATTTAGACGGTGATGGCATCGAAGATCATTACGACCTGGATGATGACGGTGATGGGTTTTCCGATCTTATCGAGATTGCTTACCCTTCCGATCCCAGAAATCCTGACTCTCACCCCAATGCGGCTCCCTATGGAATTATAAGTAATGGAAATCTTACCATTCCAGAGAATGTAATGCCGGGCACAAAAATTGGATTCTTAACCGCCTTGGATATCGATAATAATGAGACTTTTATTTTTTCTCTACTCAGTGACGAACATGAAAGCTTTTCGCTTGATACAAATGGATCCCTCTTTTCAAAATATTCTTTCAACTATGAGACGGATGATACCAATCATTCCATCTCCGTTCGGGTTGCTGATAAATATGGATACTCCTTTGACAAGAATTTCTCCGTACTCATTACAAATGTATTGGAAGATATAAATGGAGATGCAGAGGAGGATTACACGGGGTCCGAGAACCTAGCCCCCATAGATGTGGTTGTGCACGATGGTCAGTTTACCCTATCTGAAAACTCACCACCTGGCACAATTGTGGGAAAAATCGCAGCAGTCGATCCTGATGGAGATAAAAATCACCATTTTCAAATTCTCACCAAACCAAACCCGGAAAACTTTTCTTCTACTTTTTTTGATGGATTATCGGCATGGTTTGATGCTTCGGATTCGTCAACCTTATCTAAAATTGAGAGTTCCAATCAGGTCAGATCATGGGACAACAAAATTGACCCTTCCGTTAAAATGTATGCCGAAGTTGGCCGCGAACCCGACCAGAACGGAAGTATCAATGGAAACCCTGCTCTTTCCTTTGAAAGAAACGGGATGGGTATGGAAAAGATGACTACCTATAAAAATGGAAACTCGCCATGGAATCCAGCTGGCGAAAATGGACATACAACCGGCAGAAATGAAAACTTGGCCATTTTCTTGATCCATCAAAGCACAGTTAATAAGCGAAGCGACATGCCCTTTAATTTTGGATGGGGCGGACATTTCCTTTGGACGGACAATCGACTTCATTGGGACATCAAAACAGGCAGTAATGCCAATAGGTTGAATACTCCTCTTGGTTTCGATGTACCATTTTTAATTTGCATGTATAATTCCATATCAGAAGCAAGAAGAGGGATTTGGATTAATGGGGCTTTGAAGACGGCAAACAATGAGGCCAAGTCTTCAAATTTCAACGGTGCATTTTATTTTCCGGATCAATTAGCAAATTCAGAAGAATGGGGGGCGAACTGCCTGCTCGGAGAAATTATGGTATTCAGAGGAGCTTTACCCGATGATAAACGTCAACGTGTCGAAGGATACCTTTCTCATAAATGGGGCTTGGCAAATCAACTGCCATCAAACCATTTCTACTCAAACGAAAAGACTACTTCGGAAGCGGATCTATTTTTTGAAGTCGATGAAAACGGAACCATTCGTTCCCTCACCAAACATGATTATGAAATGGAATCCAATTTATCAGTAATTGTTCGGGCAACCGATGCGAGCGGAAATTTCTTTGATAAAAACCTAACGATTGAAATAGGAAACATTGATGAAGACTTAGATACGGATGGAATTGAGGATCATGCTGATCTGGACATAGATGGGGATGGATTAAGCAACCTTGATGAATTAAAATTTAATTCAGACCCGACAGATGCAAGTGACCCGCTTGGTGAAAAGGTAAAATTGTTACCCAGTCTGTCATTTCAACTCCCCGAGAATAGTCCAAAGGGAACGATCATAGGAAAACTTGAAGCATCGGAAGGTTTCTTAAACGGGCCAATTGAATTCTCGATCGATTATCTGCAACCAAAGATTTGGCTGGATGCCGATGATAATAATACAATCATAAGTAAAAATGAAAAGGTGAGTGACTGGCTTGATAAGAGCGGAAACGATTACCATTTAAGTCAATACAATGATTCACAAAAACCCATGACTCGTTCAGGGAATATAAATGGAAAAAATGTTATTTCCTTCAGTCGAAAGGAGCAACATAAGCTTGGACGGACCACTCCAGAGAATGCGAACTGGCAGGACCTGTTTATTGTGAGCCAATGGACCGGGGATGAAGATAAATTCCCAGGTTGGGCAGGGCTTATTTCTGCAAGCAGTCTTTCTGGAGAGGGTTTGGGTGTGGGCATAGTAGGGCATCATCTCCAAAAGCATATATTTAAAAATCATGTAAATGGATGGTTTGATCATTTCTACCTAAACGGGGTTTATTCAGACCAGTGGGATGTTTTTGAAGAAATGAAACATCCCTTTATCGCATCCATCTCCAGTAATTCGAGTATAAGTGTGGAGGGCTTAGTGGTTGGCGTGGACCGGATTTATAATACCAGAGGTTGGGAAGGATATGTTGCCGAGATCATTGCCTTTGATTACAAACTTTCTGATTATGAGAGATCCCGCGTCTGTAATTATCTGAGTTACAAATGGAATCTTCCTAATTCCTCAGAGCAAAATAATATACTACCATTTGAAAGCCCATTCAGGGTTGATGAAAACGGTTCTTTGTCCGCCGCCAAAACCTTCGACTATGAAACAGACGACATCAATCATTCAATAAGTTTGCAAGCTGTGGACGACGCCGGAAACCTAATCAAAAGAGACATTTATATTTTGATTGAAAATGTTATTGAAGATTATGACTCCGATGGGATCGAAGATTTTTACGACCATGACTTTGATGGAGATGGAATAACTAATTTCGATGAAATCATTTTCAATTCTAATCCGTGGGATAAAAGTTCGTTCAACTTGCCTCCTTCACATACCTCAGTGAGTACAGAATTTTCTCTTGTAGAAAATTCAGCGAACGGAACAGAAGTTGGTGTGATAGATGCCAAAGATCTCGAAACAGAGAATGACATATCTTTTTCAATTGTGCCTCAATTTCCCAATAAAATGGAACCCTTAGTCTGGCTGGGCACTGACGAAAACAGTACTCTAGTAGATGAAAGATCACGACTTCTTACTTGGTACGACAAAAGTAATAACGGAAACGACTTCATACAAAGCAAGGAATCTATCAGTCCAATTTTTGGGCACAGAGTGCACGCCTCACACGAGGTGGTTGATTTCAAAGGGAACAGCTTTCTGTATACAGATGACCTGATTGAGTTGGGTGAAAACTTTAGCATTTTTATGGTTGCAGGAATTGATGAGACTGATGATGAAGTCGATTCATTGTTCTCCGCTTACACATCCTGCTCACCTAGAACTTTTCAATTTGATGCAAGAACTCCGGGGCGATTTGAAGGAATGTTGCTTTCCAATAATGAAATTGCAAATGACGTAAAGTTCTTACCTCAAAGTGAAATGGGACCCGCAATTTACGAAGCTGTGTTCAACTTCAATAGTCAAGAACTGGAATGCTTCTTGAATGGCAAAACTCTGGGCACCGCTTTTTATCATACTCCACCTGACCCAAATTTAGTTTTTCGATTATTCACCAACCGCTCGACAGGTTCTTACCCGACTGGATTTGTGGGTGAATTTATTATCCTGCCATTTGCGGCTGATCAGGATCAAAGAAAGTTACTTGAAGCTTACCTTGGCTTGAAATGGCAGATTCCTACTAACGAACCAATAATTGATCCATTATATACAATATCTGAAAGTGGAAAAATTACCCTTCGTAGCGAACTCGACTATGAAACTGATCAAAATCATTCCTTGGTTGTCAGAGTAACTGATTCAAGTGGTGCTTATTCGGATAGAATTTATTCAGTTCAGACTATTAATGTCATAGAAGATCGTGATAATGATGGGCTTGAAGATTTCTATGACCCTGATGATGACAATGATGGCATACCAGACAAGATTGATACTGATAACGATAATGATGGATTTTCAGATAGCTATGAAATTGCATACGGCTCTGACCCCTTTGACTCCAACTCAGTCGCAAATAAAATTCCGACAGGTATGTATTTAAACGGAACCCATGTCGTGGAGAATGCCCCCCTTGGAACGGTCGTAGGAAAAATGTTGGGAGTGGACCCGGATGTGAATGATATCCTGACTTACACGCTTGTCACGGGGGAAGGGTCTTCCAGCAATTCACTCTTCCAACTCTCCAACGAAGGCATTCTTTCCACGAAACAAAAATTTGATCATGAAAAGTCCGCTTTTCATTCGATCCGGGTGCGAGTGGAAGACCACTTCGGGGCAGGTCTTGAGAAGCAATTCAGTATAAGTGTAGGGAATTTGTATGTGCCCCTTGCCGTCACTCATACGCACAAGAAAAACGAGGGAGCGATTTTACTTAGCGGAGAGATTCTAGATAATGGAGGGGAACTCCCCTTTGAGGTTGGCATTCAAATAAGTACATCCCTTGATTTTGCCGGTGGCTATGAACTGCTGATTAATCAAACTGGAAGCAATCGGTTTAGGGTGAATTTCAATGACCGCGAATTAGGCAAAAATTACTACTATCGTGCATTTGCCAGAAACTCTGAGGGAACTGCGTACGGAGCAACTCTTACTCTGTTTCAACCCAAGCCTGGATGGTGGCTTGATCTTGGAGAAACCTCCAAGACAGGATGGATCACCGACTCCTGGATGGGCAATTTAGTCCCCTACCCCAACCAGTGGGCTTACCACCGCCGCCTAGGGTGGACCTACCTAAGCCCAGACGGAAACAATGGTTACTGGATTTGGAGAAAGGACAACGGCTGGATTTGGACCAATGCCGAGACCTGGCCTTTCCTTTGGTCCCACCAATCCGCCCATTGGCTCTATCTTCTGCCGATAAACAGAAATGCCCTCTTTTACGACTACGCAACGGGCAGCCTGAGATAAGAAATCAATCCTCTGGTTGATCCCAAAAGCGATAAGGATCCTGCAGTCGTTTCATTTCTTTTAAAAGCAGGGATTCCATCTCTTTCAATTTTTTGGCGTACTTGGAATTACCGGCAAGATTTACCTGATTTTTCGATGGAGTAGTACCGGTTTTGGAAATAACATTTTCGGTCTGGTGCTCGGCCAGGAATTCATCTGGATTTTCCTTAAGATTAAATAACTGGGTTTTGCGGACGGTGCCATTCATTGTGTCATACTTGATCAGTTTCCAGTCACCCTTGCGAACGGATCGCATGCCCGGCTTGGTTCCTCCACAGTAAGCACCGTATAAAACATTGCGAATTTGTTGCTGTTTGCCAATGAGTACAGGCTTTACACTTTTTCCTTGGGCCGTTTTGGGAATATCAATCCCAGCCAAATCACAGACCGTTGGTAAAATATCCAGTAAGTAATTATTTCCTTTTGCCCGAGCACCTGCCTTGATTCCGGGACCGCTCACTATAAAGGGCACACGCCAGGAGTGTTCATATAAATTCTGTTTACCCATCAGACCATGACGACCGACCGCGATCCCATGATCAGCAGTATAAATTACATAGGTGTTTTCCAATTCTCCCATCTCATTTAATTTCTCGATTACCAGTCCGACCTGATCATCAATATTTTCGATACAGGCATATTCGCGACCCAGTTCATTCCGGACGGTGGCTTCGGTACGCGAGGTCATCACTCCTGGTACCCGAACTTCGTCACGAAGATCAGGATGGCCATCAGGGAAGGGATGCTTGGGTAACCATGACACGGGAACTCGGGGTGCCTGATCACTTACTTCAGTAGGTGGAGATTTTACATTTTCGACGCCGTATTTTTTATTTAGATCATCCCGTCCCCAGCGTTCGTCGTGAGGGTGGGAAAATCCAAAGTAGGCAAGAAAGGGTTTCTTGGCTTTTCTTAAGGAACGGTCTTCTAGGTAGTCGAGTACCTGACGACCATGCCATTGGCTCCCATCTTCGTCTCCTGCCTTGCGGGCGGTCTTATCCTTTACGATTTGAAAGAGTGCGTTTGCCTGCGAGTAACTGTTTCCTTTTTTACAGGTTCTAAAAGTTTCATAGCCCGCCCGGTTAAAAACTGCGGGCAAAGTATTACTCAAAATATCTTCCCCACTTACCTTGCCTTCTTCTTTTTTGAGGTGTTTTTTCCCGCGTGGAGGAAGGTGCCAAAGTGTGCGCCCGGACATAATCATGGTACGGGAGGGGGAGCAGACAGCCCCACTCATTGAACCCATATGATAACTCTGATCGAGAACCATACCGGAAGCAGCTAGCTTATCCAAGTTAGGGGTTTCGCAGATTTTGTTACCGTAAACTGACAGGGTATGCGGTGCCTGATCATCCGTTACAATCAGTAAGATATTAGGCCGTTTCGCAAAGGATAAAGTGAAGGTGGCAAGAAGAGGAAATAAGTATTTTAGCATGGTCGAAGAATTATCGATTCGCTCGAACCCGTCAACCCGATGCTTAACCAAGTCGAAAACTTAAAAACGGAACTACCAAGGAAGAATGCCCTGTTGATGAAGAGCGTGACCTAACCATAGAATGAGTAATAAATAGACTCCACACCAAGGTTTGGTTGCAGGGAAATGTTTACAAATTGCCGGACATGACTGCCGATACCAATCCTGGGCAAACCAGGCAACCGAATTGGCAAAGGCACAATCAGCGGCGAGTATATACCAGAATAGTGCCTGCAAATTAAAATCCATAGGTTGAAATACGGTTAATCAAAAACCACAGTTTTATTTCCGTAGTCAAGTACCCGGTTCTGAAGATGTCTACGAACTGCACGGGAAAGTACCAATTTTTCCAAATCACGCCCTTTCTCGATTAAATCTTTGGGTCCATGCCGATGACTTACCCGGGTAACATCCTGTTCAATAATTGGACCTTCATCTAAATCCACCGTGACATAGTGTGCAGTGGCACCAATTAATTTAACCCCACGTTGATAGGCCTGGTGGTATGGCTTGGCCCCCGCGAAAGAAGGAAGAAAAGAGTGATGAATATTTATAACCGGACATCCGACTCGATCTAAAAAATCCGAGCTCAATACTTGCATATAGCGGGCAAGTATTACAAGTTCCACACCTTGTTCCTGTAACCAGGAAAGTTGCTTTGCTTCGACCTCTTTTTTTGAACCCTTAGAAAATGGAAGGAATAAATACTCCAAACCATATCCTTCTGCAGAGTTACGCATACCTTCGTGGTTGGATAAGACTCCAGAGATTTTTGCATTCCACTCACCTGACTTGACCCGCAAGACCAGATCATGAAAACAATGATCTGCCTTGGATACCATTAAGGCAATTTTTGGCCGATCTTCGCTCAAAGCTATACGAACCTTCATGCCAAGGTCATTGGTTGCAAAATCGGCAAATGCATCCGACTCAGCCCGAAGGTCTCTCGATGCCTCGGGGTTCCATTCGACACGTTGAAAAAAGATATTCTCCTGGCGGTCCAAATGCTGATCTGCATGTAATACATTTCCACCATGCTGGTGAATCCAACCGGCAACCTTGGCTACAATCCCAGGTTGATCAGGTCCGTAAAGAAGAGCAATAACCGATCGGTCCATCGTTCAAATAATTAGCTAGCAGAACGAGCGTAATCCTGAAGGGATTTGACCGAAAAATTATGATCCTTGAGCGAACGGATACCTTTTAATGCGGCATAAGCAGACCCTAAAGTGGTAATAACAGGAACACTATGAGAAACCGCTTCGCTACGTATTCCGTTCTCATCGCGTCGCGGGATCAAACCTAATGGAGTATTAATCACTAGTTGAACTTTTCCGTTTTTAATAAGATCTGCAACATTGGGACGACCTTCACTTATCCGAAGAGTACTTTCGGCTTTGATACCATTTTCGTTGAGAAATTTTGCAGTTCCTTCCGTTGAAGTAAATGAGAACCCAAGTTCAGCAAGCCCTTTGGCAATCTCCAAAGCTTTTGGTTTATCAGAATCTTTAACACTGAGAAAAACATTTCCCTCCATGGGTAAGGAGGGCTTGGCAGCCATCTGTGTCTTAGCAAATGCAATACCGAAGTCTTCATCCTGCCCCATTACCTCACCTGTACTTCGCATCTCAGGCGTAAGCACGATGGGCGATCCAGGGAATTTACTAAATGGAAAAACCGATTCCTTGATCGCCCATCGGTTTGGTAAAAGTTCCTCAGTAAATCCCAAATCTTTAAGTTTAGCACCAGCCATTACCCGGGCTCCCAACTTGGCTAAAGGTACTCCAATTGCCTTACTTACAAATGGAACTGTTCGGGATGCTCGGGGATTAACCTCTATCAAAAAGAGTTCTCCATCTTTTATTGCATATTGCACATTCATTAATCCGATGACTTTAAGGGCCTTTGCCAGGGCGTAAGTTGCCTGTCGGACTTCTTCGATCATATCCTCACTTAAATCATGAGGAGGCAGCACCATAGCTGCATCGCCGCTGTGTACTCCTGCAAACTCAATATGTTGAAGCATACCTCCAACTACGGATGTCTCACCATCCGATATGCAGTCAACATCCAGCTCGATCGCTTCTTCTAAAAATTTATCCAATAGAACAGGTTTACCTGGCGCCACTGCAAAGGCTTCTTTTACGACTCCATTTAATTCTTCCTCGTCATAGACAATAAACATTCCGCGACCACCAAGAACAAAAGATGGACGGAGTAAAATGGGATATCCTAAACGCCCAGCTTTTTCTGGGGCATCCTCTGGTTTCATCGCGATATCATTGGAAGGTTGCTTTAAGCCAATTTGTTCAAGAATACCTTTAAATTTCTCACGATCCTCCGCCAAATCAATACTTTCCGGAGAAGTCCCTATTACATTAACTCCAGCAGCTTGCAGTCCACTGGCCAGGTTCAGGGGGGTTTGTCCGCCATACTGGACAATTGCACCGTCACATTTTTCCTGGTGATAGATTTCAAGGACATCCTCCAATGTCAGCGGTTCAAAATAAAGACGGTCCGAAACATCATAATCTGTAGATACAGTCTCGGGGTTTGAGTTTACCATCACAGTCTCAAAACCGGCTTCCCGTAATGCAAAGGAAGCATGTACGCAGCAGTAATCAAATTCAATTCCCTGTCCAATACGATTTGGTCCTCCTCCAAGAATCATAATTTTCTTCTTATCGGAAGACTGCATTTCATTCTCGTCTCCATAAGAGGAATAATAATAAGGAGTAAAAGCTTCGAACTCAGCAGCACAGGTATCTACCAGGCGAAATGTGGTCGGTATTCCCATCTCTTCACGCCTGGTACGGACTTGCTCAGGTTCGCAATCCCAAAAATCCGCTAATTGACGGTCTGAAAATCCAGCTTCCTTGGATTGCCTAAGAGATTCATAATCAACCGAGCTTAAACTGAACTCAGCAATCTCTTTGCCCATCAGGAAAATTTGTTCGAGTTGAGTGATAAACCATGGGTCAATCCCGGATTGTTTAGAAATCTGCTCGCTGCTCATTCCTTCCTCGAATGCTTTGTATAAAAACTGTGGACGTTCCGCAGAAGGTCTCTTTACTCCGGCACGAACCGCCGACTTATCGAGGTCCTGATCAGTGAGTTTACCTGCCTCAAATCCTTTAAGCCCTATCTCCAATGAACGCATGGCTTTTTGGAAAGATTCTTTAAAGGTACGACCGATCGCCATGGCTTCGCCGACCGATTTCATCGCTGAAGTAAGGGTAGAATCGGTTTCAGGGAACTTTTCAAAAGTAAAGCGGGGCACTTTAGTAACCACATAATCTATCGATGGTTCAAAGCAGGCTGGAGTTTCCTTGGTTACATCATTCTGAAGCTCATCCAGAGAATAACCAACCGCAAGTTTCGCTGCAAACTTTGCAATAGGAAAACCAGTAGCCTTCGAGGCAAGCGCTGAACTTCGAGATACTCTTGGATTCATCTCGATAACGACCATCCGACCATCCTCCGGATTGGTCGAAAACTGAATATTACTACCACCAGTCTCCACTCCGATTTCTCGGATACAGGCAAAGGAGGCGTCGCGCATCAGTTGATACTCTTTATCCGATAATGTCATGGCTGGAGCGACGGTAATTGAATCTCCAGTATGCACGCCCATAGGATCAAAATTTTCTATCGAACAGATCACTACACATTGGTCTTTGTAGTCGCGCATGACCTCCATCTCATATTCCTTCCATCCGAGAAGACATTCCTCCATTAAAACCTGGCTTATCGGAGATGCCTCGAGACCTTGCCTCATCATTTGGTCAAATTCCTCACGATTGTAAGCAATACCGCCCCCGGTTCCCCCTAGGGTGTAAGCCGGGCGAAGAATAAGAGGAAAATCCCCTAACTCTTCAAGGTGAGATTGGGCTTCCTCCAAAGAATTGACCGAAAAAGAGCGGGCAACATCCAAACCTATACCGAGCATGGCTTGCTTAAAAAGTTCACGGTCCTCCCCTTTTTTTATCGCATCAGGCTTAGCTCCAATCATCTCGACGCCGTGGGTTTCTAAAATACCCTTCTCGAAAAGCTCAAGAGATAAATTTAATCCGGTTTGGCCCCCCAAGGTCGGGAGTAAAGCATCCGGTTTTTCTTTTTCTATGATCTTGGTAACACTTTCAACTGTCAATGGTTCAACATAAGTGGCATCAGCAAACTCTGGATCCGTCATGATGGTCGCCGGGTTACTGTTTACCAGAGAAACCCGGTACCCTTCCTCCCGTAATGCTTTGCAAGCTTGCGCTCCACTGTAGTCAAACTCGCAGGCCTGTCCAATAATTATAGGTCCGGAACCGATAATTAGGATGTGCTCGATATCTTGTCTTCTAGGCATGTGTTTGTGATAATCGTATTTTTATTCAAAAAAAAGGCTCCCTTGGGAGCCTTTGTAAAAGTTTTATTTAGTTCAAAGGGAGAATTACCTAAATCAGGAGCTCGCTTTATCCACGCAATTTCCACAACAGAAACCTACCACAATTTGCTTTTTAGCGGGTTTATTAGAGATTGGGCACTTATCGTTACCTGCTTTGACTTTTTTGACCAATGCTTTGACGTCAGAGCTAGCCTTCTTTGCACATCTAGTACAGCAGACATTAAAAATCGCTACCTTGTCAGCTTTTACAGCTTTCCCTGAAAATGGACATTCTGCATTGACGGGAACGGATTTTTTAGCGGCTGTTAAGAAGAAAGCGATCGAAAGAATACTGGCCAGGCTCAGGAGTTTTTTTATGCTAAATTTCATGGTTTCTTTTCTAAGTCACTGAATTGAGAATCTCAAGCAATAAACATTACGAAATTTAAGCAATGGGAGGTAAGTCTCCACCACCCACCACCGAAGCAATAGCAGGTTTAATTTTTTCACTCCCAGAAACCAACTGAATTGTTTTTCCGATGGTCAGATGATTACGAAGTGTTTCAATAATAGCTGATGCTAAATCCTCACGCGGGAGATATCCGTGAAAGCCAAGATTTTCAGCTGCCTGAATACGACCATTGCCCGGTTCATCAATTAATGTACCCGGAGCTAAGATAGTGTAATCCAAGTTGGAAGACCGAAGGCGGCCATCTGCAACGCCTTTTGCTCGCAAATAATGCTGTAATCGATCGGACTGACTATTTGGATCGGCCCCGATGGCACTTACCATCAAAAACCGGCGAACACTTTGCTTTTCGCAATCCATCATTAATTGAATGGCTGCATTCTGATCAACATCAGTAGTCTTATCCGGTCCGGTTCTAGCTCCAGAACCAGCTGTAAAGACAACAGCATCCAAACCGGGTAGAAATTTAGATACGCCTTCCTCCAAATCCCCGGTTACGGCAGGAACTCCAATTCCCGTGAATTTTGTTTGCTGCCTGGAATCACGAATTAAAGCAATGGGAGAAAAATCATGCACCCCCCAAAGCTTTCCACAAAGTTGAGTTCCAACTTTTCCGTTTGCACCGATAATAAGTACTTTCATTTTTTATAAGTAACCAAAGTACACGCCCCATGGCAAGGACGGCCTTGCAGTGCGAATTTGTTCGTCCATTGAGCCATATTTTTGTAAAGGTTCTCTCATCTATATTGTATGACTGTTCGTACCCGAATTGCCCCCTCTCCTACCGGAGCCCCTCATGTAGGCACTGCTTACATGGCATTATTTAATCTCGCTTTTGCCCGCAAACATGGAGGGCAAATGGTTCTACGGATTGAAGATACCGACCAGTCTCGCTCGACGAGTGAGTCAGAGGAAGCCATTCTCTCTTCTTTGAAATGGTTAGGTTTATCCTGGGATGAGGGTCCAGATTGTGGCGGTAAATTTGGGCCTTATCGTCAAAGTGAGAGGCTTGAACTGTATAAAGATGCGATCCAAGTACTTGTTGATAATGGGTATGCTTATCCCTGTTTTTGTTCCGCAGAGAGGTTGAATGAAGTACGGAAAAAACAAATAGAAAACAAACAGACTCCGCGCTACGACGGGCATTGCCTCAACCTGAACAAGGAAGAAATCGAACAAAAAATGCAAGAGGGGCTACCCTTTGTCTACCGGTTGAAAGTTCCAACAGACGGAACCTGTGTATTCAAGGATGAATTGCGAGGAGAAGTCTCTATAGACTGGAACCAGGTAGACCATCAAATCATTCAGAAATCAGATGGTTTCCCAACTTACCATTTGGCCAACATTGTTGATGATCACCACATGGGTATAACTCATGTGATTAGAGGAGAAGAATGGATAAACAGTACCCCAAAACACATGTTACTTTACGAGGGTATGGGTTGGGATGCACCGATATTTGCCCACCTTCCCCTACTTCGCAACCCCGACAAATCGAAACTTTCAAAGCGTAAAAACCCAACCAGTATCGATTACTACAAAGATGCAGGTTACCTGCCGGAAGCAGTGGTAAACTATTTGGGTATGATGGGCTACACGCTACCTGATCAGAAAGAAATTTTTAACCTGGAAGAATTAAGTGAAAGTTTCGAAATCAAGCGAATGAGTTTAGGCGGTCCAATCTTTGACCTGGCCAAGTTAAAGTGGTTGAATGGTAGATACCTCCGTGAACAGCTAAAACCAGAAGATGTTTTGCATCGACTAATGGAATGGAAAGCAAATCCTGAATTTTTGGGTAAAATTTTACCTTTAGCATTAAAGAGATTGGAAACACTTTCTGATTTCTTTCCACTGGCTCAGTTTTTACTTACTGATACCCCGGATTATTCAACCGAGGAATTGGTGGGAAAACTCGAGGCTGCGAATGTAGCTAAAATCCTTAAGATTGCTGAATGGGAAATGGAAAAATTACCCCAATGGAACAGGGATCAATTATCCAATCTATTCCAACAAATTGCGGAAGTTGAAGATTTGAAACTTAAACAAGTACTTCCACCTTTCTTTGTAGCAATAAGTGGAAACAGTGTGTCCCTGCCCTTATTTGATAGCCTTGCTTTATTGGGCCCGGATTTGACCAGAACTAGATTGCGGAGCGCATTGGAAAAATTATCTTCCGCGGGAAGCGGACTTAGTAAGAAGGGATTAAAGAAATTGGAAAAGGAGTATGTACAGAAATACGGGAACCGTATCGACTGAGTATTGATATGAATATGGAAGAAAAAGAATTGGGGAAAAGTCTGGATTTTATCCGAACAATTATATCTGAAGATGTAACCAGTCAAAAAAATGATGGTCGGGTGCACACGCGGTTTCCTCCTGAGCCTAATGGATATCTACATCTTGGACATGCCAAGAGTATCTGTCTAAACTTTGGCATCGCTGAGGAATTCAATGGTCTGTGTAACCTGAGGTTGGATGACACCAATCCATCCGCAGAAAAAGCAGAATATGCCCTAGCTATTCAGGGAGATTTACGATGGCTTGGCTTTGACTGGGAAGACCGCCTTTTTCACGCTTCTGACAATTTCCAACAACTCTATGAATGGGCCATTCAATTAATTAAGGATCATAAAGCATACGTGTGTGATCTCACATTTGAGGAAATGCGAGAATACCGAGGAACGCTGACTGAACCAGGAAAAAACAGCCCGTATCGAAATCGGGAAGTATCCGAAAATATTGATCTTCTTGAACGGATGAAAAAAGGAGAGTTTGAGGAGGGGACAAAAACTTTACGCGTAAAAATCGACATGAATTCTCCGAATCTGAATATGAGAGATCCGGTCATTTACAGAATCATGCATCGTGAACATCCGGAAACTGGAGACAAGTGGAAAATTTACCCTTCCTACGACTTTGCTCATGGGCAATCCGATTCACTGGAAGGAATTACCCATTCTTTATGCACCTTGGAATTTGAGCATCATCGCCCACTTTATGATTGGTTCTGCAAAAACCTTGGAATTCACCATCCCCAACAAATCGAATTTGCCCGACTCAATCTAAATTACACGGTCATGAGTAAACGGAAAATGCTTCGCTTGGTGGAAGAAGGGCATGTGGATGGATGGGATGACCCCAGGATGGCAACCTTGAGCGGGATGCGAAGACGAGGATTTACGCCATCTTCAATACGCTCATTTTGCGACAAGGTGGGATTGGCAAAGAGAGAGAATATCATTGAAATGGAACTTCTTGAATTCTGCCTCAGAGAAGATTTGAATAAATCTGCCCATCGTCGATTAGGAGTACTTGACCCTCTCAAAGTAACTATTTCTAACTACCCTGAATCTAAAGTCGAAGAATTAGATGCGATCAATAATCCTGAAGATCCGACCACCGGCACCCGCAAGGTAAGCTTTTCACGAGAAGTTTTCATCGATCGGAACGATTTCATGGAAGACCCTCCTAAGAAATACTTCAGAATGGCAGTGGGCAAAGAAGTAAGATTAAAATATGCATATTATATAACCTGCCAAAAAGTCATCAAAGACGAGGATGGCAAAATCATCGAATTAATCTGCGAGTACGATCCAGAAAGTCGAGGTGGAGGGACACCTGATCAACGAAAAGTTAAAGGCACCATTCAATGGGTAGATTCTACAACTGCCATCAATCCGGAAATAAGGCTCTATGACAGGTTGTTTAAAGTTCCTAATCCAGATGAAGTAGAAGAAGGTAAAGATTTCCTAAGTAATTTAAATTCTGATTCCCTAACCTCTTTATCTGATGCCCTGGTTGAAAAGAGTATCGAGGAACTTCAAGCAGGAGAACCTTTTCAGTTGGAGAGAATTGGATACTTCACATTGGACACCAAAGCCCAGGAAATGGGTAAACTTGTTCTCAATCGAAGCGTGGCCATGCGTGACAGTTGGGCCAAAAAGCATTCAAAATAGTTGCAGTCCACACTAAACTGGGCGGCTGTATTCTTGCTTGCCATAAGTGTATCTTTTGAGATCATAGGGAAAGTTTGTTACCCCAAAAGTATCAATCAATCAGCCCAAATAAAATATGAGTAATAAAGATTCTGAACCGGATATGAAATTATTTTGGGGGTGTTTTATCGCCCTCATTACTACTGCTTTTGCATTTATAACGCGAGCATTCCTGGTTAACGCTGAACCATTTTGGCCAAGTACTTTCGGCTTGGACCAGGTTCAAGGACAAGAACTTTTTGGTGCGGGCATTTGGCCATTCGCAATTAGTATCATTGTCTTTAGTTTGATCATCGACCAAATTGGTTACCGTGCGGCAATGATCTTTAGTTTTGTTTGCTATGCTTTGTACGCATTCTTAGCTTTTCAAGCTTATGGAGTAGTCACTGCAGGCGGTTTGGAAGGGGAAGCTTTAAAGTCTGCTCAAGGGGAAGCTTACAATCTCTTGTATTGGGGATCCGTTATTTTAGGTCTCGGAAACGGAACTGTTGAAGCTTTCATTAATCCAGTGGTTGCCACTATGTTTAAAAAAGACAAAACAAAATGGCTCAATATACTACATGCAGGATGGCCGGGCGGTTTGGTAATCGGTGGTATATTGACTATCCTCTTAGGTGCCCAAGCAGCGGAAGATTGGAGAATTCTCATATATCTGATCGCTATACCTGCAATCATTTACCTTGTGATGTTGCTTAAAGCAAAATTTCCTGTCAATGAGCGTGTTGAATCTGGAACTTCCTATAAAGAAATGCTTGCTGAATTTGGTGCGATTGGGGCGCTTATTGCCGGCTACCTAATCTTTAGACAATTGGGTATGGTATTTGGATGGGAAGATAATATCGTCTACATACTTACTGCAGTAGCAACCATCGGTTACGGCTTATATTGTAAGTCTCTCGGACGCCCACTCTTGATTTTCATGTGCATAATCATGATTCCTCTAGCAACAACCGAGTTAGGTACGGATGGGGCTATTTCTGGATTAATGGAAGAGCCGATGAAAGCAGCTGGCTACAACGGGCTTTGGGTTCTCATTTACACATCTGCAATTATGATGGTTTTACGATTCTGGTTTGCTGGACCAATTGTTTCCAAACTTGGACCTTTGGGGCTTCTTGCTACATCTGCGGTACTTGCAATTGCCGGTCTCTACCTTCTAAGTACAGCATCCGGTCTTACTGCTATCTTTATATTCGCAACCTTATATGGTTTTGGAAAAACTTTCTTCTGGCCAACAACTCTCGGCGTGGTGTCAGAGCAATGCCCCAAAGGTGGTGCTCTTACCTTGAATGCAATCGCAGGGATTGGAATGTTAGCAGTTGGTATCCTGGGCGGACCAGTCATTGGTAAGATGACAGAAGACTCAATTAAAGTATCAGTCGAAGAAGCCAGCTCAGCTGAAACCTATAAATCGATTTCAAATGATAGCACCTATTTCCTTGGTGATTATACAGCAGTTGATGCGAAAAAAGTAGGTGCACTTCCTGAAGAAGAGCAAGAAAAAGTAAAAGAAAGTATTCAAAGTGGTAAGCAAGGATCGTTGGCGAGTGTAGCCATCTTTCCGGTATTTATGTTGGCTTGCTACCTCTTGCTTGTCTTCTACTTCAAATCGAAGGGTGGTTACAAACCAGTTGAAATCTAAAAGTTAACTTTAAATTCTCTTTACAAAAAAAGCCATATCCATTGGGATATGGTTTTTTTGTGGAATCTTCACTCCCACGGATTATTTAAATCACAAACCCTGAACTAAATATATACTACAATCATGGCTAAGAAAAAACCATTGCGCATAGGATTAATCGGATACGGCTTTATGGGGCGTACCCATTCCAACGCCTTCCGAAAAGTTCCCAATTTTTTTCCGGAACTAAAATATGAACCACAACTGGCTGCTGTTTGTGCTCGAAATAAAGACCGAGCTGAAAGCTTCGCAGAGCAGTGGGGCTATGAGTCTGTGGAAACAGATTGGAAAAAACTGATCGCTCGAGACGATATTGATGTAATCGATATTGCTGCACCCAATAATGTACACCATGAAATCGCGATTGCAGCTGCTAAAGCAGGTAAGGCAATTCTCTGTGAAAAACCCCTTGCTCTTAACTGTAAAGAAGGTGAACAAATGGTACGGGAAGTGGAAAAAGCCGGCGTAGCCAATATGGTTTGGTATAACTATCGTCGTGTTCCTGCGGTATCCATGGCCAAGGAAATGATTGATGAAGGCAGACTGGGAAAAATATACCACTACCGAGCCAACTTTCTTCAGGATTGGACGATTAATACTGATCTACCTCAAGGTGGTGAAGGACTGTGGAGACTAGATGCCAAAGTTGCCGGAAGTGGGGTGACAGGAGACCTACTCGCACATTGTATCGATACTGCCATATGGTTAAACGGGCCGATTGTGGAAGTTAGTGCGATGACAGAAACATTCGTCAAAGAAAGAGTACATGCTCAAACAGGCAAAAAACAGAAAGTCACGATTGATGATGCCTGTGCCTTTTTGGCTAAATTTGCCAACGGTTCATTGGCCATATTTGAGTCCACTCGTTACGCACGAGGTCACAAAGCACTTTATACTTTTGAGATTAATGGAGCCGATGGTTCTCTCGCCTGGGATTTACATGATCTTCACAGATTGGCGTATTACGACTATGACAAGGAAGATCCCAAGACTCGTGGTTGGAGATCAATACATGTATCTGATAACGGGGGCGAGCATCCCTACATGGATAAGTGGTGGGTACCTGGTCTGAACATCGGATATGAGCATAGCTTCATCAATCAGTTCGCAGATTTTGTAGCAGGCTATGGTTCACGTAAAAAGAGACCTTTGCGTCCTGATTTTAGAGATGCGTTGGAAACTCAGTATATATGTGAAGCAGTTCTTGATTCTGGTAAATCCGGAAGATGGAAAAAAGTGGGTAAAATCAAAGCCTAACTCTATATTCTTTAAAATCCTAAAGAAGGAGTCGGAATTTCGGCTCCTTCTTTTTTTGTGAAAACATCTTCGCTTTGGGCTTGCGGACTTCGCTCATCAAAGAAAGATTTCAAAGATGAATAAAATTTTCCTACAAATAACTCTTCTTTCAATCATTACTCAATTACTCCAAGCAGGAGATTGGCCGAATTGGCGTGGGACGAATAGGGATGATGTATCTGATGAAAAAGGACTGCTTGAAACCTGGCCCACGGGCGGACCCAAAAAATTGTGGATGGCACGAGATGGTGGTCTTGGGTATGCAGGCTTTTCCGTATCGAATGGAGCACTTTACACCATGGGTGCCTTTAAAGGTGTCGAGAAGCTTATTGCCTACAGGTCGATTTCAAAATCTTCAGATAACAAAAAAGTCTGGGAGCTTGAAGTTGGACAGCTGCTAACAAATGGCTGGGGAGATGGACCTCGTGCAACCCCTACTATTGCCAATGGTAAAGTCTACGCATTGGGCGGAAAAGGGAATTTAGTTTGTGCAGACGCTAGAAGTGGAAAATTATTATGGAATGTTCATATGGTCAAAGACTTAGGCGGGAAAGTACCGGGCTGGGGCTACACAGAATCTGTCTTAGTAGATGAAGGAAGAGTAATCTGTACCCCTGGAGGGAAAGGAGGGGCAATCGCAGCATTGGACGCAATGACTGGTAAAACCCTCTGGCGTTCAAAAGGATTCACGGATCCTGCACAATACTCATCGCCCATCGTTATTTCTCACGGCGGAAAAAGACAATATGTACAATTGGTTATGAAAAAAGTGGTAGGTATCGATGCCAATTCAGGAAATTTAATCTGGTCGGCTGATTGGGCTGGCAAAGTTGCCGTGATCCCCACTCCCATCTACTCAAATGGACAGGTTTATATTTCTTCGGGCTATGGAATTGGATGTAAACTTGTGGAATTGACCTCCTCAGGAGCAAAGGATGTTTATGACAATAAGATCATGAAAAACCATCATGGTGGAGTCATCAAAATCGGTGAACATGTTTATGGCTATTCCGACGGATATGGCTGGGTTTGCCAAAATTTCAAAACCGGAGAATTAGTATGGAATGAGAAAAAAGCCCTAGGTAAAGGTGCAATTGCCTATGCTGACGGTAGATTTTACTGCCTTGGAGAAGGAGATGGAAGAGTCATATTAATCGAAGCCACCCCTAAAGGATGGCTCCCACAAGGAGAATTTACGATTACTCCTCAGACCGAGCAAAGAAACCCCAAGGGAAAAGTTTGGACCCACCCGGTTATCTCTAACGGTAAACTTTATTTAAGGGATCAAGAACTTATATTCTGCTACGATATAAGTAGTTAGAGGAGAAGCCAGAGTCTTTACTCCAGTCCCAAAACCTTTTTTCCTTCTTCCGAAATCATACGCGGGTTCCATGCAGGTTCCCACACGATATCTACCTGGGCGGAATCCACTCTGGATAGTTTTTCAATCCGAGTTTTGGCATCATCTGCTATTACTGGACCCATTCCACATCCTTGTGCAGTAAGAGTCATTTTAACAAATACCTGTTTGGCGGATTCACCATCTTCAATGCGTAAATCATAGATCAAACCAAGATCAACAATATTGACCGGAATTTCAGGGTCGTAACAACCACGGAGTGCTTCCCAAACTTGATCTTCATTAAAAGGACCATCAGATTGCGTTGAGTGCTCTGCGTTCAAAACATCATTTTTGATGTCCTCCCCAAGAGCGGATAGTTGGTCCTCCCCCACCCTGTACATGCCATTGGCATCACGAAGAGTGATTGAGTTCCCTAGAGACTGAGCAATGGTGAAGGATGCACCCTCAGCAAGAGTAACTTCATCTCCAGCCGGAATGATGGTCGCAATACAGTTTGATTGTAGAGTAATTTCTTTATTCATAAATTAAATTCCCAAGTAGCAAAGCCAAACTGTGCGCGATACCAAGGTAAAATTCCATACAGACCAAGAGGGTCGTTAAAGGAATCATGAAAAGGTTTAGCTTCTAAGAGCTTTTTCACAAGGGGATTCTCATTCTTACGGGAAAAAGAATTTGGTATATCAGATCGAACTTCTAAAAGCTCAGCAATGGCATCTGCAGGAGTCTCAACTTTTGGAAATTCTTCGATTTCGAAATCACCGCTAATATTCGCCAAATTTATTGCTTCCTCTAATGCCTGAGAAAGTCCGCCCAACTCATCAATCAAACCAACCTCTAATGCATCCTGACCCAGCCAAACTCTTCCCTCCGCAACTTCTTCAACTTCTTTCTTAGATAAGTTTCGATTACCGCCCACAAGACCAAGGAATCGATCATAGGTTTGATTAACATATCCCTGAATCACTTTGATTTCCTCCTCGCTCTTGGGCCTTGCAACAGAAAATATATCGGAAGAAGCGTTCGTTTTCACAGTATCCCAGTTTAATCCATAATTTGCTCCGATTGATTTAATATTGGGCAGAATACCGAAAACCCCAATCGAGCCGGTTATAGATTGCGGACCGGCATAGATTTTATCGCTTGCGGTGGCGATCCAATAGCCTCCGGATGCAGCCACAGAACCCATCGAGACAACCACTGGAATGCCACTGTCCCTCGCCCGTAAAAGTTCAAACAATATTGCTTCAGATCCGGACACACTACCTCCAGGAGAATTCACTCTCAGAACGATTGCCTTATATTCTTCCTTCTTTTTTCGAATCTTGCGGATGCGACGGGCGATCTCATCACCCCCTACGTTTTGTCCATCATCCCCCCATCCATCAACAATCGTACCCTCGACATAAACCAGAGCAATTTTCTGGTCTTTCTCATCAACTTGCAAAGGATTAGGGCGAAGTCTTTGCATGTAGTCGCCTAATTCTACCTGAGCAAAAGTACTGGTTTCTTCATCTTCGGTTCCCAATTCAATCAATCGATCAATTACCCCACCAAAATCATCTACCCGATCAACCAATCCTTCATCTAATGCTTCCTCTGGCTTCCAAAGATATTTCTGTGCTAAAGTATTATTTAAATCCTCCCATTTCATCCCTCGAGAAGTAGCGACTCCCCTCAAATAATGCTCCCATCTATGATCTAAAAGGTGCTGAATCTGAGAACGGTTATCTGAACTGAACTTATTATTGGTAAAAGGCTCGACCGCTCCCTTATAGCGGCCCGTTCTAACAACTTGAACCCCAACCCCATATTTCTTCAAAGTATCTCCTAGAAAAAGCTGCTCGCTTGCTAATCCCTGTAAGATCATTGTGCCTGCTGGATCCATAATCAACTCATCACATAGTGAGTAAACTTGATAATCGATTTGCTGGGGACTGTGTAAATATCCTACAATTTTTTTCCCACTCTGCTTAAAACTTTGCAATGCTCGAATGAGTGACTGGATAGTCTCATAGCCACATCCATATCCGGATGGAGCAAACCCACCAATCATGAAAATTCCTTTCAGACTCTTATCTTTAGCGGCTGCACTCAACCCATCGAGCACTTCCTTTAAATGATAAGTTGGGATGGGTTTCTCATCTGCCAAAGCTTGGCGTGTAAGGTGCTCAAAAGTGATATTTGCTGGTCTATCGGTAAGGTTCATCGTCAAATCCAGTACCAAAAAACTATCTTTTTTAATGCTCTCATGATCTGGACTCAGAACGGATCCGGCAAAAAAAGAAAAAATGATTAGAGATAAGACGGCAAACAGGGCTGCCGATACAAAAAGAACGGCCATTCGTCTAAAGACATCTTTAAAAAAAGTTTTCATCTGCTTCTAAAAAACAGACCTTTTTCATTGAGGTCGAAGAAAATCTTTGCCACCTGCGAAAAAGCCGACAAGTTTGCCTCTAATGAGCACAGAACAATTGGCAGTAGAAAGAAAAGCGCTTCGGATCAATCTAGATTCATCCAAATACGGTACATTTGCTGAAATTGGTGCCGGACAAGAAGTAGCTCGACACTTTTTTCAAGCGGGTGGTGCCGCAGGCACCGTAGCCAAAACAATGTCAGCCTATGACATGAAATTCAGCGATAAGATTTACGGAGAAGCGGGTCGCTATGTTTCACGTAAAAGGTTGGTTCAGATGATGGCTCATGAATTTGGTTTGCTCCAAGAAAGATTATCCGACGACCGTGGACAAGACACACAGTTTTTTGCATTTTCAAATACAGTTTCTGCATTAAATTTTCATAAAACTAATGAATGCCATGGATGGATGGGCATTAGGTTTCAGTTGGAACCAATGGGAGAAATGCATGACATTATTCTACATGTTAGAATGCTCGATCGTGAAAACCGTCTGCAACAGGAAGCAATCGGGATACTTGGAGTAAATTTAGTTTATGGTGCTTTTCATAATAACGGTGATCCAGATCAATTTATTCAAAGCCTGGCAGATGGTATTGATATAGAAAGAATTGAACTTGATATGATTGAGTTCAATGGGCCTAAATTCGAAAAATTTGATAACCGTATTTTATGCCTCAAACTCACCCAAGCAGGACTTACCGATGCCATCATGTTTGATACCGATGGACATGTCGTGCAATCTTCCGAAGTCCTTTACAAAAAATCATGCTTGATAGAAAGAGGCAGCTTTAGACCTGTGACGAAAGTAAACTTGGATATGCTGGAAAATGCAAAAAAACAGTTTATCGAAAGAGATAAGGTCGATGAAAATGAATTAATGGTTTTTATGGAGCTGACCCTTGGCAGCCTTGCCAACGATGGCTCAATTGACTACGAAGATTTCATATCTAGAATTGAAGTTATCAATGCCTGCGGATACGGAGTATTGGTTTCAAATTATTTTGAATATTACAAATTAGCGTCATATCTGAGAAGAATTGTACAAAAGCCAATTGGATTAGTCATGGGGCTCAACAACTTGGCTGACATTTTCAAACAGGAATATTATTCAAATTTAGAGGGAGGGATCCTCGAGGCATTCGGAGTGCTATTTAAAGATAATATACGAATTTACACTTACCCGGTGGAACAGGAAACCTTCCAACGATACCGCGAACAGTTCAGGCGTGGAGATAATGTAAGTGTCAAGGAATCATCATCTGGTTTAATCAATGTAGAAAACCTCCTTGTAGCTGATAATCTACGAAACCTTTATAAATATATTCGAGAGAATGGATTCCTTGAAACAATCAAGCAATGTAACCGGGAAAATATGAAATTATTCTCACGCGATATTTTTGAAAGAATTTTAAAAAGGGAAAATGGTTGGAAAGAAAACTTACCCGAATCTGTAGCTGAAATGATCGAAAGCAAAAAGCTGTGGTTTAAATCCGAAAGTTAATCTAAACAAGTTTTTCTTAAGAGTCCGGGTTAAAACTCAAAGTCAGCATAAACCATACGATGGTCTGAAGCGAGGAGGCATAAGTGAAAATCGCCAATTTTTGCAGTTCCCGGAATAAGTTTTTTGAATAATTTTGGTGAAGCCAGCAGGTAGTCAAAACGAGCGTAACTATCTTGTTTATCCCAATAATGAGTCCAAAAATGACCTTGCTTATCCTGGCACTGAATCATTTTTGATAATTCAGTATTGTTGACCTGTAAAAACCGTCTGATTGCTGCAGAATTTTTATGATCGTTAAAATCTCCAAGAACTAAATAATCAGGATATTTGTAAATTGGATATTTATTACGAATATAATCCCTGATTGCCCGAGCTTCTCTTTCACGACGAATCGATGCCTCGGGATCATCTGGTCTCTCTGTCCACTTACTTTTCAAATGTAAATTAAAGAGACTCCATTTAGTTCCATTAGTTTCGAACTCCGCCTCAAGAATCCCGCGACTGGGTTCTCTTCGTCCTTCAAAATATTTAAAACTTAAATCTTCTTCTTGATTAATGAGGGTGAAAGGAAGTTTGGATAAAAGCGCGAGGTGCCTCTCCTCCCCTTCTCCTAAACCAGGAATCCATGCTGAATACGAAAAGCGAACACCATCGGTTGAATTTAAATCTTTCCAGAGTTCATTAAGATAGTACGGCTCGCCCATTTCCTGAAGTGCAAGGATATCCGGATTTGCCTGATTAATAATCGATCGCAAAATTCTTTTTTCCTTAGATGGTTTCGGGTAATCTTTCTTCCAATGACCAGAAACCATTCGATCCATAGTCAAATAATTTCTCACATTAAGTGATGCGACTCGAACGGTTTCGGCCTGCGATTCAGAGAACCGAAGCAGTCCGAACAGAAATATGAATGTAAGTATGAGCTTATCCACGACCACGAATTATATTAACATTAAGCCTTTTGTTCCTGGGGATTTCGTTTCTTTTCTTGAATTGCCCAGGTTCTTTTGATTGGCTTGCATTATAGCTATCCTCAGTTCGATGCCCAAGGTGAATTGCTTGGAAGGGGTATATACCAGAATATCCCTTGCTCCATCTGAAAACCATGCCTGAAGTACTAGCTGGAGTTATTTTTATTTTGTGAGAGCCAAATGGTTTACCCATAAATTCAGCAGATTTAATCGGGTTCCAATCCGCACCAGCAAATTTTTTCATAATATCATCCCATTTTGTCATCATGGGGATTTTTGCCCTTTTCGATTCCATAGGATCGATGTAGAGGCAACCATCCCCGACCAAGGGCTCAATTTCATCAAGTTGCATATTAGTGACATCAGGAATGAAATTTGGAGAATAGAAGGCGATCGAAAAAATGGTGGGATGCTCTTCATTTCTGTCTTCATCTATTTTACCCCAGAAGCTTAAGCCACGATGATTAATTTGCATGGTATATTCAAAGGTGGCATTATTATCGAATGTACCTTTTATCGTTGTTTCCTCTCTATCCATAGAAACAGGGGGAGGTTCCTCAAATGAAGAGATCCTTCGGTGCTTCCATTGACGGTTTCTTTCCCCGGGGTTCAAATAATAAATGGGCCGAAAATTCACGCTTAGTGGGTTCCTTTGGGCACGCTCACCTAATCCTTCCTCTCCTTTTTTCGCCTCATTCTTCAACCAAACATGAACCGTATATCCATTACGGTGAAGAGCCACATCATACATCGCACTTTCTAATACTGTATTATAATTTTTCCATTTTCCCTCGGAGTAGTGGGTTAAGCTGCCCCCCTTAGTTTCTGCAATTCTCGGATCCAAGGGCATAAGCTGTGCTTTTAGGCGACGAATTCCTTCTGCAAGAGCTTGTGATTCAGCACTCAACCTCTCCCACCCAAGTTCGTAAGGTCGGTTGGGGTTACTTCTCATAAGTAGAGTAACTCCTTCATCTCCAGCATCAATATAAACGGCGTCAATTTCATTACCATCAGCACTTTCCCATTTATGGTAACGAGTAATGTCTGCCTCTTCGAGCTTAGGTACTTTCATTTTCATCCGCTTGCTTGCCTCTGCCTCTCGCATCTTCTTGCGAGCAGTTAGATCAGCATTCAATTTTTTCGCCAAATCTTGAGAAGACTTTTTAAATCGAGAGATGGGAACAGTAGCCTCTGACCTGCCTTGATTAACTAGCAGGTTAACATTATCTCCATCCATAGAGAGAAATTTAGCTTTTATCAGAGAGCCATTCGTAGCTTGCCAATTATGCTCTTCATCTAATGCAACATCTTCTGTAACCACCGTGGGCATAATTTTTGGAGCCACCTTCTTTGGTGTCGTCGGTAAAGGTTCAGGTTTTTTAGTAGTCGGCACTGTTTTGGAAGCAGCCAGTTTATTGGCTAATGCCTGAGATGCTGGGGAAAGACTGTTCATTGGAAGAGGTACCATCTGACCATTCCATTCAATAGTGACGGTACCGGCGAAAAGTCTGATAAAACGAGCTTGCAGTGTTCTTCCCTGTGCATCAGTCCATGGATAAATTCCTGAAGAATTACTAGCAGCAACTGGAGTGGGTAACTTCAACGACTCAGTTGCCAATTTTTTGGCTAAGGCTTGGGTCTCAGGCGAAAGATTGGTAAGGGGGATCGGTACAATTTGACCATTCCATTTTATGGTAACTTTTCCTGAATCCAAACTAATGAAAGATGCCTGAAGCGTTCGCCCCTGGGTATCTGTCCATGGGTATAAAGTCTCGGTTTGGGCCTGTAGTAATAACCCCAACAGGAATAGGTAAGGAAGTAGGATCAGCTTTTTCATATTTTGGGCATTTGTGAGTTTATAATTTTCATTCATTTGTGTTCCCAAGAGAGAACCACATTTTCTTTTTTTTGGTCCCAGGGTTTAAACACATCAAAAATTTTACCTGGATTCAAGATTCCTTTTGGATCGAGCGTATTCTTAATCGCTTTCATCGTGTTCCATTCAGCATCATTAAATTGATTTCTCACAAAAGGAGTTTTCGCCAAACCTACCCCATGCTCGCCACTAATCGCACCATCTAAGGAAATCACTTTATCCATCAATCGATGCAAGGCAGTGACGGCTGTATCAGTCTCCAGGGGATCCTCCTCATTGTACATAAAGTTCACATGCAGGTTTCCATCTCCGCAATGGCCGAAAACTCCTATTTTCAGCTTAAATTCTTCCCTGAGTTCATTTACGAAATTAACTAATTCAACCTGACGATTCAGGGGTATGACAATATCTTCATTGAGTTTAGTGTTAGCCAGCTTCTTCATTGCTGAAGATCCTTGTCTTCTAACTTCCCATAATTCCTCGGCTTCGGATTCTTCGAGAGCGGTACGAAAATCAATTGAACTGTTTCTTAGCCAGGCAGAAACCATTTCCTGTTCTTTTTTCAGAACTTCTGGAGCCCCATCCAATTCGATTAACAACATGGGTCTTGGGGCAATCCCGGTGAATACTTCTTTTTCCACATATTTTTGGAGACAGTCAATCGTCCATCGATCCATATATTCAATAATAGATGGACGAATACCCATTTTACAAAGAGCAAGCGGTGCTCCCAAAGCAGATTTATCATCCTCAAACGCAGCCAAAAAAGTTATTCGACTTTCTGTGGCCAAGATAAGACGTAGAGTAATTTCTGTAATAACTCCCAAAGTCCCTTCACTACCAATCCATAAATCACGCAAATTATAGCCCGTAGCAAATTTTCGAGTAGCTCTTCCCCATTTAACAAACTCTCCAGTCGGTAGATATCCAGAAAGTGAAAGTACATAATCTCTGGTGACTCCATATTTCACACAGCGCAGACCTCCTGCGTTGCATGCTACATTGCCACCGAGAGTAGAGAATTTTTTCGAAGATGGATCTGGTGGGTAGAAGAGTCCAAGTTGATCCGCTTGCTCCTGAAGTTCACCAACAACCGCGCCAGGACCACAAATTGCCAACATATTAGGCTGGTCAATTGAGATCGAATTCAACCCAGAGAGATCTAAGACCCATCCACCTTGAAACGGAGTAGCTCCACCTGTCAGGCTGGAACCTGCCCCTCGACAAGTAACAGGTATACTGTACTCATTAGCTATCTTGAGTACTGCACTTACATCTTCAGACCGTTCAATTTTTATTAATGCTTCTGGAGATCCCGCGATCTTCAACCCGTCGTAAGCAACTGGATACAGTTGGTCTCTATCAGTCTCAACAGATTCGCCAAGTGCTTCTCTCAGCATGCGTAAAGCAATGACTGAAACTCTTTCGGGTGGTATTGTCTTCAAAGGTTAAATTAAAAGCTAAACTGTAATTCTATTAGCCATTCTTAACAATGACAATTATCCCGCTTTTGTGTCTAAGCTGAGTTTGGAAAGGTTTCGAGTTTTCAGCATATTAACCACATCCATTATTTTTTGGTATTTAAGGGAGCGATCGCCCCGAATGTGAATGGTAGGCTGTTCACCATCTGACTCCGCAACCTCATCTAGTTTCGCCTCGAGCATTTCCTGAGTAACGGTATTTTTCCCCCACTGAAATTGGCCATTGGCATCAATAGTTATGAATTGATCATCTACTTCTGGGGGTTCTTGAGCCTGTGATGATTTTTGGGATGGTAAATCGATACGATTATACTGTTCAATGACAGGAGTTGTAATCATGAATATGATCAATAATGAAAACGCCAGATCGATGAGAGGTGTAACATTGAGGTCAGATATGACCGCTAATTTATTTTGTCTTTTGAAGTCCCTTGCCATGGGTTTCTACCTTAGGAATCCATTTCCAATTCAATACGATCCGCCAAATTGCTGGCAAAATTTTCGAGCTTAGTCATGGCTCCCCGGGTCATTCCCAATAATCCATTGTAAACAAAAACAATAGGGATAGCCACGCAAAGAGCAGCAACTGTTGTAAGTAACGCCCCGGATACACCAGGAGCTAGGTGCTCAATTGTAGCTCCTCCGGAATCCATAGTACCAAATGCATCCATCACTCCCCAGACTGTACCGAGAAGCCCGAGAAATGGTGCACCAGAAACAATCGTTGCCAACCAATACATCTTAGCTTCATAGCCGTCACCGACTTCCGCTAAAGCTCTGCGAATAGCGTTTTCTACATAATTCATCCGAACTTTGCCTTGTTGCTTTCCACGGTGGGCAGCATCCATCGCCCGAGAACAAATAGTCAAATATGGACTACCTTCGCCTGGATACAGAGAATCGTCATAGTCTGCAATAGAAGGAAGACTGTTAATTCTTTTCTCATCTCTTGCATTGTTACGAATTGCCCGTTTGATTTGCTGAAACTTTGACCACATCAAGGCAATGGCAGTACAATTTAGAAAAACCAGTACAAAGATTACTACCTTTCCCGCAAAATTTGAATCAGCAAAATAATCCAGTACTTTTATAACTCCCAATGTTTCAATCCCATAAATTCCCATTTTTTCCCCTTTTCAAAGATTACTATTTCATACTAACAATCAAGAAATCTAGGCTTAAATCAACCAAATTAATTCAAATGAATCAGTTCTTTTCATCGAATTGAATTGCCCCTTTGCCAAAACATTTCTAGGCATCGTACTAATGAGAATCTCACAGAAAGTTTTTCAGGAAATTCAAGACAAGTCTTTCAACACTTCGGGGAAATTATCAATGGTTGGCTTGGATGGTTTCGTCGACAAGATTGTTACCCCTGTGGATAAAAGACACGGAATGGGTGAACAGTTTGACGCGGTGGAGACGATCGCCGATCTTGGCTCTAGAATATCCGCAGCAGCAGGCAAAAGTGCCAACCTCGAACTTTTCCCAAGGTTTGAAAAATTAGGAGGTAATGGCCCGATCATGGCCAATGCACTGCTATCACTAGGACTCGGGGTAAGATATGTAGGAGCCTTAGGCAATCCTGTCATTCATCCCGTTTTTGAGGAATTTGCGGAAAAGACTCAGGCCATTTCTCTCACTGACCCCGGTATCACCACTGCCCTGGAATTTAAAGACGGTAAACTTATGCTAGGCAACATGGTCAGCCTTGAAGGGATTGATTATAATCAAATCATCCAAGCTGCTGGGGAAGGTCCGTTTTTGGATATGCTATCCAAATGTGATCTGGTTTCTATCGTCAATTGGACGATGATTCCTAAAATGACTTCTATTCTTCAGGATTTGGCAGACAAGGTCTTACCTAACCTTCCTCCTCGAGATAATCGTTCTTTCTTTTTTGATTTAACCGATCCTGCCAAAAGATCAAAAGAAGATCTACTTGAGGTGCTAAAAGTTATATCCCGCTTTCAGGCTCATGCGGAAACCACACTTGGATTAAACTACAATGAAGCTTTACAGGTCTGCGACACCCTTGGTTTAGCCCAGGGAAATAAAAGCGAGGACTCCCTCAAAAAAATGGCCACTGAGATTAGAAGAAAAATGGAGATTGCCTGTGTTGTAGCACATCCTGTTGATTCTGCAGCTTGTGCAACCAAGGACGGAGCATGGTGGTCGGAAGGTCCTTTTACTGATAACCCCAAAATTACCACTGGAGCGGGTGATCACTTCAATGCGGGCTTCAGCGCAGCTCGATTAAGTGGCTACTCCCCTTTAACTAGTTTAGCAATAGCAACATGCACCTCAGGTCATTATGTGAGGACTGCACAAAGCCCAAGTACTAACCAAGTCATTGAACTTCTAAAACAACAATACAGCTTATCCTAACTATGAGCCATGAAACTGGTATTTTAATTTCTTTTGAAGGATCCGAAGGGTGCGGAAAATCAACCCAAATCCGTCGACTTGCAGACCGCATGGAGGAGATTGACCATAGAGATGTGGTGGTAACCAGGGAACCCGGTGGGACTGTAATTGGCGAAGATATAAGACATCTTCTAATGCATGCAGATTCTTCGAAAAATATTTTCCCCGAAACTGAGCTCTTACTTTTCGCCGCAAGTCGTGCCCAGCTTGTACGGGAAATTATTTATCCTGCCGTACAGGAAGGTAAAATTGTTTTATGTGACCGTTTCCTGGATTCCACAACGGTGTACCAAGGGGTGGCCAGGCAAATTGCGGATGATCCTGTTACTCAAATTAATGCATTTGCAGTCGGTGATGTGGTTCCTGACCTTACGGTTATTTTGGATGTTCCTGCCGAGGTCGGACTGGAGAGAATAAAACATCGCGTATCGGACATGCCTGACCGTATGGAACAGGAGAATGTTGAATTCTATGGTAAAGTAAGAGAAGGATACTTGCACCTAGCTAGAAGTCTTCCTGATCGTTTTTTTGTCGTCGATGGTCTTGGTGAACCAGATGATATCGAAATTATGATTTGGAATGAAATTCATTCCAGGTTCTTTTCCGAAGATTAAAACAGGTATTAAGTGAGCTCCGTTGCACAAGAACGGCTTGCATCCCTCGATCAAAGAATTGAATCGGGGAAATTACATCATGGCCTCCTTTTCAGAGGAAACGATCTAAGATTCCTTGAGAGTTCTGTTTCTAAGCTTTATCGAAAAATTTTAGGAATCAATGGAGATACAGTCGATCATCCCGATCTATTTCATCTTCGCCCAACCGGGAAGGCCAGAATCATAACGGTTGAAAAAACCCGTGCCTTAATGAGCGATTTGTACCGCTCGGGAAACCAAAGTAAATATAAAGTTGCGATCATACATGAAGCTGACCGCATGAGAAAAGAAGCTGCTAATGCTTTTCTTAAAACATTGGAAGAACCGCCTGAAGGCACATACCTTTTTCTTCTGACAACTCGTCCTTATTCAATTTTGCCAACGATTCGTAGTCGTAGCTTACTCGTAAGACTTGAACAGGATTCGAACCAAGAAGATCAACAGGAACTAACCGAATGGCTGATTAAATATAAGGAGTGGATTGCCCTGCTTCTAAATCGAGAAAAGCTAAAGCAGGATCGGGCAAATCCGGTTTTTATGGCATACGGATTAATTGAAAGTCTAGTAAGTCTGATTAAATCGACTGCCGACACCTTGGCAAAAGAAGCCGTGAAGAATCTTTCTCAAGATTTAGATGAGAAGGAAAAAGATGCTTATGAAAGTGGATTAAGGCGTGGGATTCGTTCAAATATGCTAAAGCAAATATCTGATCATACCCGAAATTTTGTTACAACCGATCAACAAGATATTCATCTATTGGAAAGGAATGGGCAAAAGCTAGCTAGAGTAATCAAGAAACTAGAAAGAATAACCGGATTACTTGAGGTGAACTTAAAAGAAGATTCGGCCTTGGAAGATTTTCTCCTTTCCTCCTTGCGTATTTGGTCTGCTAAGTAAAATTGCATTCGAATGGCTACTATTTTTGAAAAAATAATCAACAGGGAAATACCCGCTGAAATCATCTATGAAGACGAAGTCTGTATTTCAATCAAAGATATTCAGGCACAAGCCCCCTTTCATGCTCTGATTATTCCCAAGAAGTTAATTTCTCGAATTGCGGAAGCAAAGGATACAGACTCCCAAATATTGGGTCATCTGTTGCTCATAGCTAAGAAGATTGCCATAGAAAAAAATTTAGATGAAGGCTTTAGAATCGTTATTAACAATGGCCCAAATGGCGGTGAGTCTGTGCCTCACCTTCATCTTCATTTGCTTGGTGGTCGTAAGCTTACCTGGCCACCGGGCTGATCATCTGAAAAAGATAAATTATGTATCGTAGGCTTTTAATCTCTTTTATCCTTCCCCTTGTCATGTTTGCAGATGAGGTAAAAGTGGCGGATGGTTCGATTCTTAACGGATTAATACTCGGCATGAACGATGGTAACCTGACCATTCAGACTTCTTTTGCCGGAAAAATTAAAGTTCCATATAACCAAATAACTTCAATTAATAGTGATCGGGAAATCTCTCTTAGATTAGACGATAACCGTACTTTTGATGGAATCATTGATGATAACGACGATAACCAATTGACCATTCGGGATAGCGGAAAATCTTTTGCTTTTTCTGAAATCAAGCACCTATGGGATGCTAGTTCCACTGACCCTCTAATTTTGTCTGCGCAAAAAAATGCACTAGCCATGCAAATGAAATGGAAGCATGCACTTGGCTTTGATCTTACGGGAGCATCAGGCAATACTGACAGCTTTGGATTAGGTATACGAGTCGATAGCAGTCTCGGTAATCGAATGCGTGGGTACGACTTTTATTTATCCTATGTAAACTCGACAAAAAAAGAAGTTACCATTGTTGATGAGACTAAATTGGGGATAGATTATGATTCCCGGTTTTTTGAAGAACTTTCCTGGTATGCAAAAACTGATCTCGAAAATGATCGCCTGGAAGAAGTAGACCTCCGAGCCACTGCTGCACTGGGATTAAAATATTCATGGATTGAAGCCGAAAACTTCAAAACTTCAGTACGGGGAGGGGCGGCCTTCAGGTTCGAAGAACTGGGTTCAGACTCAGTTAAGAACCTGAGTGAACCTGCATTGGACTTTGGGCTCGAATACTCTCAAATCCTAAAGGAGTTTCTATTCATGGAGAGTGATATTTCATTTATTCCAAACATCGGTGACTTTTCTGATTTTCTTTTTCGAAAAGACACAGCTCTAATCATTGCACTAAACAAAAAACAAAATTGGAAACTCCGCTCTGGGCTTGCTGGAAGTTTCAACTCTACACCCGTACCCGGTACCGAAGAACTCGATCTTAAATATTACCTTCGCTTAGTCTACGATTTCAATTAAGGCTCCCTTACTTGATCGGAGAAAGAATCCCACATCGGGGTAAATTCCATTATACACGATGTAAATTGAACAGCTACAAGGATAATAAGAAAGAGTATCCCTGACCATAAATACACTCTTGGTAACTCTACTTTCATGGGAATATCTATTGATTAAGGCGACCTTTTTTACGAATCCATTCTAAAGCTTGTTTGAATTGCTTAGCATTTCCTTCCTTAGAAAAATCAGTTCGATTTTGATCTCTTGGTGTCCAATCTCGTAATTTTTCATATTTCTTTTTTTTCTCACTTGCCTTGGTATTCATTCCAGAAGAACTCTGCCCTCCAAGGAAACTTCGAATTCCACCATAGTTTCTTACAGAGTTCCCCTTGCGTTTGACCGTCTCTTTTTCGTCTTTTTCATTAGCTCTCATGACATTGTCAATAGTATCACTGGTCCCTACCCTTCCCCGCTCCTTTTCCACCAAGTTATTTGGACCCAGCTCATTACCCTCCTTAAACCTGATGAATCGCTTCGAGCTAGAATCCTCGCCTTCCTCGTATTCAATATCAGATTGGCGAAGAATGACTAGTTTCTCCTTACCAACATCTTCCCGTTCAGAATTTGATTCTTTAGGGGATAACCCTACACGAAGATTGCTGCCCTGTTCTTTATATTCTCGACTAGAAGCCGGGTCACTAAATCCTAATTGCATAACTGAATTAGTGTCCTCTAATAAAATTTCTCTATTTGAAGGCGAAAGGATAACTTCAGAGCCCGATTTCTGAGATGCACCCGTCGATAAGTTTTCATTACTAAACACATCGCTCAAACCAATGTTTTTGGATGTAGACACCTCCCTCTTGTAATCTTCCGAGTGGTTCGCTGGAGACTGTTCAAAAAGTAGATTCTGGTCAGCGGAAGTCTTTTGATGATCCGGGGAGCGAGTTGTATCATCAACTTTAGATTGCACTGATTGAGCCTCCCTATTGTTGGTTTCAATTGTTGAGGAAGGAACTTTCTCTGTATCATGGCGAGGTTTAACTTCAAACTCCTCTTTGATTTTGCCTATTTCCTTTGAAACACCAAGCCTTTGATGATCGGTATATTTTTCTTTTTCTTCCACTGGGTCAGGGTCAGATGCATGCAATCGATTACTTCTGATATTCGAATACTGATCATTTTGCTGCAACGCAGGTATTTCTCTTCCTTCATTCCCTAGACCTTCGACATTTACTTCAGGGTCATTTTGCACTTTGCCAGTATTATCTATATTGATGATATTAGAATCTACAGTTTTTCTTCTCGAGGGTTCGATGGGTAATAAACCTTGAACAACCGAATTCTTTGTATCATTCGAATCCACCATGAATTTTTCACTTTCATCAATCCTTGCAGTAATACTCTTCTGATCCGTAGCATTTCTTTCCTGCTCAAATAAACTGCCCTTATCTATCGAGGAACCTTTTTTATTTCCTAAAAGAAAGCTGGGATCTTTCTTTATTGAATACTTATTTTTGCTCTGTTGTTTTTTTTCAACTATGGGACCATCCGTATTTTCATGTCCGTCCCCTTTTGTCAGCTCTGTAGCACAACCCACAAACCAAGAAATAATAAAAATTGAAGAGATAAAAACTCTTAGACTATACATACTGCTCAAAGTTTAATCTGATGAATCAAAATTCATTGGATTAAGAGCTTGCACTAATAAATCAACCAACAGTCGCAAAGATTTGTCTCCGGTTTCATTGGATTGTATTTTCATTGAAAAAGAACCCTGAGAATCTCCTCGCTGTCTCTTTCCCACTTCAATTGAATCAAATGCATCAAAGCCTTGTGATTTAGTAAGATCGATTCTTTCCAATGTTCCGGAAACAGTTTGGTAATCGAATCGTTGCAGAAAAATCTCCGCGAACTCCCCATAAACGCCATTTAGAGACTTTGCAAAATCACTCTCTCTTACTCGATCAAGCTTGGCTGCAACTCTTAGCCCGTAATTTGAATTCAAAACTTCCTCCTGGTAATCATAACGACCATCTAAACTAACCCCTTCAGATGTGGCCTCTGCTTTAAGAACAAGATCGAGACTTAGAAAGTCTCTAAAGCTCTCCCACAATTCTTGTTCGCCAGAATTCTTTTGAAAATTCTCAAAGAATTTGTCCACAAAAAGGGCAAGAGCCAGATCATAGTCCACACCTGAGAGTTTAGAAGACAAATTAGCGTTCACGCTACCTCCCTCCTGCCCGAATAAAAAGATTTCCTGCATTTCTCGATCAAGAAAGGCCGGGTTAGGTTGGTCAGCCCACCAAGAAGTAAGGAAGACCAAGCAATTTTGATCCATTCCCACAGAGATGTGCGATTCTTTATGACGAATGGATAAAAAGCCTGGTGATTGGACTTCCTCGACTCTCCATCTTGGTACTGCATCCTTCAGATCAAGTTGGCGGATAATAAAGTCCTTTAATTTATCTTCGTCTGCTATCGGTAAGGCTAAACCAAACAAGATATCTCCAGAACGATTATCCCTGTCCTCTTCACCCGGGAATTGTAAAAAATAAAGTGCACGCCCTTGGGATTGAATACCGCAGGCTTCAGGATCCCAAGCTAGACTTCCTAGAAATGGAATGCGGTCAACAAAGTCATCAGAAAAAACTTTAGATAAACCAACCTCATCAACCATTCTCATCCCGGAAAATGATATAACTCCAAATGATTTTTCGGGAATATAAGCAAATGCCCGATCATCCACGCGACGTGAAGATAATTCATTAATCAAGGATGTATTTTGTGCCTTATTTTCAATATCAGGTTCGTTCTTTTCCCCAAGATAATAGATTCCATAAATCACCAATCCAGCGAAGATCAGAAAAACAGGAAGATTCGCAAAACGAAAAACTCCCCCAGTTGGCTTCGTTTCCTTTTCCGGTTCAGGTATAATTCCTTCAGGCTCACCATTTTGGATTCGTAAAAGAGAGGCATTGTAAGCAATAACTAAAGTCACTGCCAATGGATCGAAAACAATCACCAAGATTAAAATAAACCACTTCACCACTCGGTTCACCGCACGGTCCAAAGCCTCTTTTATCAAAACCGGATTTTCCGTAGCTTCTGCAGCCTGTACCTCAGAATCAAAGGCTCGAGCCACAAATTTAAACGAACCTATATCAGTTGAACGGATATTTCCTTCAAGCTCAAGAATTCTAGCTTCAGCTTCTTCCTTCTTGCCTTGAAGTTCCGCTTTCATCGCTTCTATCTCAGCCGAACTATCTGGTCCGAATGCTGAATTAATCTCACTAAGTGAAGTAATCTTCCGACTCGCCTCTGCAATTTCACTTTCCAATGTGGCAATGCGACTATCAACGGAAGAACGGGCTTCCTGTAAGTTCTGCAACGCAGTCTTCACATTATCTGCTTGCTCGGCACCACCTGTGGTTAATCCAGTTATACGAGAATTGGCATCTGAAATCTCACTTTGAATAAGAACGATTCTTTGATCCAAAGAGTCGTACCGGGTTTGTAGGTTCTCCCTTGCCTTATCCTTGGCAGACTGAATTCCATTCATCCTGCTCCGTAAAGCTTCCCTTTCAGAACCTTGCGTTTTTAGCAACTCAGCAGCCTTCTTCAGCCCATCCTCCTTAAGGAACCCACCCGCACCCTGATCCTGGTAAACTTTTACAGCTGCATCCAATTGAGCAATCCTATTGGAAACTTCCTCCTCTCTTGATCTTTCCCGTTCCAAACGTTCGTCAATTTCTCCCTTGTATTCCGATTTATCATTTTCAATCTGTGAGATATCCTGTCTTCTTTCGATAATCACATCCTGAAGACGCTTTTTCTCATCCTCACGACTTTGCCTTTCCCCCACAATCATCTGATCAGTTTCATCAGCCAATCGGGATTTTGATAGTTCAGCCTGCTCAATGTCCTTACGTCTCTCAGAGATATAGCTTTCTAGTCTCAACCGCTCATCCGCCTGCTTTTCTTCTCGTAGAGTCGATCCTTTTTTTCCGGAAAGCTGATAAGCTGAGATCCTGCGGTCATAATCAGACTGTTGCTTTTGTAAGCTGGATATTTCCTTTTCGTACCCCTGCACTTGACTCAATGTTTGCTCAAATGCCTGCGATAAATAGCCATAGATTCCCGCAGATGTAATTCCAATTAGAAGCACCACTGCAAAGGAAAGGTAAGTCCTCAAAGTCGGATGACAGGATCGCCAATTTCTGTAAAGAAAAGAAGCCGCAATTAACTTTCCAAACTCCAAGCTGGAAGCCATGATAATAATAGGTATGGTAAACGAACTGACCGCACCAAAAGTTAAGGCAATTCCCCGAACACTAAAATACGCGGCACAACCTGCTATAAACAATGCAGATGCCCCTATCATCAGGGTAAATAAATTCATTTAAAGTTTCTTTCACATACCAAGGGTCGAGAAAACAACAACTTATTCCCATTGATAAAACTTATTCACCGATAAACGATTTCCGTTTCCCTTATTATGAACTAATATTTAACATATTACTTGATGGAGTTTCATCAATATTTTACAAACATTGACTGGATGGTCGTGGGAGGGTACCTGCTGCTTACTACCTGGGTGGGGCATTTACTCAAAGGAAAACAGTCGACGATTAAAGACTTTTTTCTTGGGGGAAGGTCTCTTCCTTGGCAAGCAGTTGCTGGATCTATCATTGCCACTGAGATCAGTGGAGTAACTTTTATTGGAGTGCCGGGAATGGTTTACGCTGCGGGTGGTGACTTTACTTACCTGCAATGGGGGATAGGTTCAATTATTGCACGCATTATAGTTGGAATTTATTTTGTACGCGTTTTTTACGAAAGAGAAATATTTAGTCCATATGACTATATGGGTAACCAGTTAGGCGAAGGAGCGAAAAGGTTGGCTACCATCATCTTCCAAGTCGGCGGTATTCTTGGACAAAGCGTACGGGTATTGGTTGCAGCATTGGCACTTAAGGTAGTCACTCCACTTGAATTCCACCATTGTATTTGGATTATTGGACTCTTTGCTGTTGGTTGGACCCTTATGGGCGGAATGCGTACCGTAATTTGGACCGATGTGATGCAGTTTTTCCTCTTTGTGGGAGCAGGCCTCTTTAGTTTATTCTGGATACTTTCCCAGATAGATGGAGGTTGGTCTCAAATGACGGAAGTAGCGGGAGAAGCAGGTAAGTTCACCCTCTTCAACCTCACGACTGACCCTGCAGTTGGCTTTACTCTCTGGGTTGCGATAATTGCCGCCCCTTTTCAAAACTTAAGTGCTTTCGGAGTAGATCAACTCAATGCGCAAAGGATGTTTTGTTGTCGCGATGCCAACGATGCCCGAAAAGCCATGATTGCCAGTTCAGGAGCATTATTACTAACCCTTCTGATGCTTTTTGTTGGAACCGCACTATTTGCCTATTATGAACCTATGCGAATGGCAGGTACTGAACCCGCTATCTTCAACGAAGATACAAATGCAGTCTTTCCTGTTTGGATCGTCACTGAATTACCCGTCGGCTTACGAGGTTTAATTCTTGCAGGAATTTTTGCAGCAGCTATTTCCAGCCTCGATTCAATCTTGGCAGCACTGTCGCAAACAACCCTGGGTCTATTAAAACCGAAGACAGACAAAGACGCGGAAAAAAGGCGCCTCTTTCTCTCTCGTATTTTAGTTCTCGTTTGGGGCATTTTGCTCTCCGCATTTGCCGTGGAATTAGACTCGTTAAGAGGGAAGGTTAATGTCGTGGTTTTAGCCTTCGGCATGATTTCATACACGACTGGTCCTATGCTTGGGATGTTTTTAGCCTCCCTACTCTCTCCTAAAGCGGGAGTGAAAGGCTTATCAATAGGCTTTGCCCTTTCCTTTTTGATGGTAGCATCCCTTCGTCCCGACTTTTATCAAATTCTTTTAAACTACAAGGTCATAACTTTTGACCAAGCCCTACAATGGAGTTTCCTACAAGATCGGAATGGTGAACTCGCTCCGACTATCAACACAGTCTGGGCGTGGCCGGTAACGGTTTTTATAACCTGGGGATTTGGTGTACTCATTCCTCAAAAGAAAAAATTTCCTTGATGATACATATGCTTTCGGCCCATCTCTTTCCTTCACCCTCAGAAATATCTGAGAAGAAAGGTCTCTTTAACAAACCGAAAAGTCTGAGTGTACATTTTCAAAATTCTTCATTCGAATCTTTAATCCCTGTCTCTCCCATCCCTCTTAATAAAGTCGGGAAGTCATCGGCTGATCTCATCTTCATTCAAACAGATCTTGGGCATAAAGAAGCTTATAAGATAGAATGCGAAAGCACTGGGATTACCATTAATTCCAATACTGCAAATGGAGCTTTGTATGCCCTGCACACTCTCAAACAAATCTTCACATTATTTACTGAAAACCCGATACCCTGTTTTGAGATCTCCGACTACCCGTTACTTAGACGGCGAGGTTTCATGCTCGATGTAAGTCGTTGTAAAGTCCCGACAATGGAGTCGATTTTCTCATTAATCGACCTGCTTTCTCAACTTCGCTATAATGAACTTCAATTATACATTGAACATACTTTTGCTTTCGTTGATCATCCAACTGTATGGCAGGAAGCCTCTCCTCTAACTGGAAAAGAAATTCAAGAGATTGATAAATACTGTCGTGAAAGATTTATTGAACTTGTCCCGAACCTGAATTCTTTCGGCCATTTTGAACGTTGGCTTCGACATGAACCATATAAAAAACTAGCCGAATGCCCGGAAGGCTTCCACCGAGATGAACCGTACATGATTAGAGATCATGGTTCCGTACTCAAACCAAACCAGGAAAGCCTGGATTTTATTGATTCCCTTTATGAGGAATACCTGCCTAATTTTTCATCCAAAAAGTTCAATGTAGGACTCGACGAACCTTGGGAACTGGGACAAGGGTGGAGTAAACCGCAGGTTGATGCCAAAGGTAAAGGTATTGTCTACCTCGAACATCTGAAAGGTATTTTAAATGCAGTTGAAAACCGAGGGAAATCAATGGAGTTTTGGGCAGATGTTCTTCTCGAAAACCCAGAGAATGCCAAATTTCTGCCGCTCAATGCATCCCCTATCATTTGGGGATATGAAGCAGATCACCCCTTTGAAGATCAGGCAAGAACTCTTTCCGCTTGCGGGTTAAATTTCTCCCTCGCCCCAGGCACTGCAAATTGGCGCAGTTTTTCTGGGCGTTGGCAAACTGCCCGAAAAAATCTCGAATCAGCATGTAAAAATGCACACAAATATTCGGCAGAAGGAATTCTGCTTACAACATGGGGAGATTGTGGAAACCATCAACCATGGGCAACTCTTTACGCCCCTCTCTTTCTAGCTAGCCAATTGGCTTGGAATGGTGGCGATAAGACAGATGAAGACATCGCATTGGCATTGGACCGAGATGTGTTTCTTTCCCCATCCTGTGGTCTTGGGCAAGCGTTCATCGAGTTAGGTAATTTAGACCAAAAACTTGAATTCACCTTACCCAACAACAGCCTTTCTTGGTTCTCATTATTTACCGCTCAACCCGATAAACTTGTCAAACACATCTCGGAGCAAACTTCAGTTAGCAAGCTTAAAGACGGGCTCGCTTCATTAGAGAAGATCAATCCTGGAAGATTTCAGACTACGAATAATCTCTCTGTAGAATGGGCAGTTCAAGAACTTCAAATAGGGGTGGATCTCTCAAAAGTTGGTATCCTCAATGCCCTAACTTTAATCGATAAAAATTCTGATTATTCAAAGCATTTACCCGCAAACCCTGAACTCATTGAACGATTTAAAAAAGTTTGGCTTCTTCGAGCCAGAAATGGAGGCTTAAAAGAGGCAGTTCAACTCCTTAAGGGTGCAATCGAAAAAACATAACAAGTACAACTTAATCAATGTGAAAAACCGGCATTTCTGCTGCAATTGCATCCGCACGAACTCGACCTTCTTGAGTCAAACATATCCAATCATCGTTTTTTTCAGCTAGACCTTCCACAAGCAATTTCTCAAAAAATTGATTAATATTATCCAAGGATTGCCGAGGCAGTCCAAAACGGTCGGATATTTTTGGTAAACAAATTCCCTGATTCATCCGCAATCCAAAAAGCAAAGCATCTTCCGCCAAGGCAATAGGAGTAAGTTGCTCAAACTCGTCATATTGATCATTAGTAAATCCCTTCACTATTCCGGCTGCCCATTCTTCTAAATTTGAAGGGTTCTTTCGTCTTTGATAATCAATTTGGGAACACGCAGATGGTCCAAATCCGATCCACTCATTCATATTCCAAGTATTTAAATTATGAAGGCAGGCCATTCCATCCAAGGCAAAATTAGAAACTTCATATTGTTTGTAGCCTTCAGTAGGCAAAAAGTTCCATGCTCTCTCATAATATTGAGCCTCCTTGTCTGGGTCGATAGATAGTTCCCCTTTTGCCAGCCTGTAATATAATGCGGTATCCTCTTCAAAAGTCAGGCAATAGGTTGAGATATGATCCGGTTTTAGCCTAACAGCTTCCGCCATATCAAGCTCCCATTGTTCAATAGTCTGATGGGGGATACCAAAAATTAAATCCAAGTTTACCGATTCAAAACCTGCATCCCGAATATTTTTGTAAGCCTGGTAAACTTTTTTGGGCCCATGCTTGCGACCCAAATCATCCATTAACTTCGAATCAAAGGTCTGTACCCCTAAGGATATTCTGTTAACCCCACCCGCTTTCAAGGCAGATAATTTTTTTGGATTTACTTCATTAGGGGCTAATTCTATCGTCCACTCGACTCCGCTTGCCAATCCCATTCCTTGAATTAATTTACACAACTCCAATAATTCATTGGGCTGCAAAAGCCCGGGTGTACCACCACCAATGAAGACAGTATCAACCAAACGCGTCAATTTAGACTGTTTCATTTCCCGGCTAAGAGCAAGAAAGTAGCTTTCAATTTTCTTTTTGCTTGGTCTCTCCTGATAAAATGCGCAAAAGTCACATGTGGATGAACAGAACGGTACATGGACATAGAGACCAAGGCTTTGATTATGTTTTTGATTTCCTTCCTGCATCATCTTGGGTTATGAACAATTTCCACCAATCGACAAAAAGAAAATGAACCAAGCCAAATACAGACTCACTCTCCTTATCGCCATTCTCGGACTAGGAATTCTATCCAGTTGTCGCCAACCGACCTTTATTAATCTTACTTCTAAGAATATAAGTCAGAATCCCTCAGGTATATATACCCTCCAAACAGAAGTTGATATTCAAGATCGAAGAATCGACCCCAAAACAATTAAAGTTTCCGTGGTCGTAGGTGGGGAGAGGATCCCTATGGTTAAAGATCCGGTAAATTCAACTCTGTGGAGCAGTGATTATAAATTACCCCAAGGTTTTGATGAAGCGACATACTATTTTCAGGCAAACTACTCAACCAAGCTAAACAGTGGTGCCCTTAAACCAGGCGAAATTAAAAGTGACCTTCAGGTCTTTCGATTGGAAAATCGTTATGTAGGTAACTTGGCTTCTTATCGTGGTCCCGTAGGTGTTGAGATCGCTGTACAAGGTAGAGGTTTGACCAAGTATGATTCGATTTCTTTTGGTGGAGAAAAAGCCCAAACCCGCTACCTTTCGGAAAATGAATTACGATTTACTATTCCAGCACTGCCTGCTGGAGTAGATTACCCGGTTCAATTGATTGGTGGACCGCATGGTGCTTTGGACATTGGCAATTTCCGTATTGATCAAAGTCCGCTTGGAGTAGTTCCCTCCTCACTCGAAATCGCTTCCGGAGACTCTGCCACCCTACTTTTCAAAATAGATTATGATGCTCCAAGTGGTGGACTTCCTATTGAAGTCAGGACAAATATTCCTGACTCTGTCGTTATGCCTGAAGCCATGATTGCCGAAGGTGATAGAACCGTAAATATCCCTGTTCAGGGTGGAGCTCCTGCTGAAGGGAAATTGATCATTACCGCACCAGGATATGATTCCTTAGAAGTCCCGGTGCGCGTTTTCTGATTCCCCCCGATTCTTTAGACATGGTTGCTCCGTCCGGCACGGACAACTTCTCGGTTTCCGTAATCATCCCCACTTACAACCGATCTGCATTTTTGAAGAGTGCATTAGAATCTGTAACCTCTCAATCTTATCCCATAAAAGAGATATTGGTTATTGATGATGGCTCTACCGACCAGACCGTTGAGAACCTTACACCCAACTTTAAATCCGTAATTTTCATACGGCAGGAAAACCAGGGTGTATCTGCTGCACGAAATACCGGTATTAAAAAAGCCACTGGAGAATGGATCGCCTTACTCGACTCGGATGATCTATGGACAGTTGGTAAAATTGAAAAACAAATCGCACATTTAAGGCAGAATCCCAAAATTAAAGCCTGTCACTCGGGTGAAGAATGGGTGCGGAATGGTAATCCCGTCAAGGTACCTACCCGCCTCAATAAATCAAATGATGGCCTTTTCTCACGGAGCTTGGATCGATGTATAATTTGCCCATCCTCCATACTAATTCATCGTTCTGTGTTTAAAAAAATAGGGATTTTTGATGAAGACCTCCCCCTTTGTGAAGATTACGATTTTTGGATTCGCCTGCTTCTTCATTATGAGATCGGACTTGTAAAAGAAGCACTGGTTATCAAACAAGGTGGACACTCGGACCAGCTATCCACATCCACTTGGGGGCTTGATCGATTCCGCGTGCAATCATTAGAGAAGATTCTTGCTTCAGAACCCTTAAATCCAAACCAGAAAATTGCTATTCTGTCCGCAATTGCACATAAGGCTGACTTATTGAGTAAAGGATTCTCTAAACACGAAAAAAGGGAAGAGGCTATCTTTTACGTGAATAAAAATAGCCAAGCCTGTCAAAAAATATCTAGCTTAAAAAATATCAAAGTCTCATGAATTTCATAACTGCATTCCACGCAGAAGCACTTCCGCTCATCGAAAAGTTCCAGCTCTCCAAGAGAACAGAGGCATCTCCTTTTCCAGTTTTCAGTAATGACAGGCACAATGTTGTTATTTCTGGAATGGGCCGGGCACAGGCATCCTTAGCCACTCAATATCTATTTACTGAAGTGATTAACACACCCGAACCAATTATAAACCTCGGTATTGCAGGTCACGGGGAGCTCGCGATTGGCACTCCATTTATCGCCAATCGTATCCTACACCTAGATGAAAAAGCCGTCTACTATCCGCCTCCGGTTTTAAAACTGAATATTGCCAATTCAGGGCTGCAAACCTGTGATATACCCGAGACAAAATATTCTCATCCAATTGGTTATGATATGGAAGCCCATGGTTTTTGTAGTGCCGCCTACCGTTCGATTACCCGAGAATTTGTACAGTCTATAAAGTTTGTCTCAGACAACCCCACCTCACCACTGGTTTCCTTTAGTCCAAACCTAGCCTCCAAAATCATCGGGACCCATGTTGAATTAATTGAAGAAATTGCAAATCAATTGAAAAACACATTTCAGGAGTTACAACTTGACCCCAAGATTTATAAAATGATTAAGGAGTTAAAATCAACCTACCACTTTACATTTACCCAGGATTATCAATTGGAAAAACTTCTTCGCCACGCCTATTCACTCGGTATGCACCCGAATGATGTGACGCATATTTTAAACCAATCCTCAACTGGCAAGATTTTCCTCTCTGTACTGTCTCAAAAACTGGAGGCATTTCGAACTTTGCCATGATCGACACCATTTATTTTGAAGAACAAGTTGAGGAACATCCTCGTACTTTAAGACTATTTCAACGCTTCCCAAAAGCGATCCGGATTCCATGTTCCCATTATAAAGAAATTTTTAATCCCAGTGGACAGAACTTCCGGGTACAGAAAAAGAAACCGGCCCTCATTCTTGCCAAAAATTCCGGCAAATTAGTTCACCCTGTTCCGGCAACTTATGGAATTGGAGGTACACAAAATTTTTATTTTTCACACATGCTTAACTGTCTCTATGACTGTCGCTACTGTTTTTTACAAGGGATGTATCCGTCGGCCCATTATTTATTGTTCGTAAATTATGAAGATTTTTTTGAAGAGATCACAAAAGCTGCCTCGCAAAAACCAAATGAACCCTGTTGGTTCTTTTCCGGTTATGATTGCGATAGCCTTGCTCTTGAAAGCCTGACTGGTTTTGCCAAATCAGCTCTGTCCTTTTTTGAGGATCATCCGCATGCATTTTTGGAACTGCGCACTAAAAGCGTTGCGACTCAACTTTTAGAGAAGAGATTGCCACTAGCCAATGTGATCACCGCCTTCAGCTTTACCCCACAGGAGATCAGTGATTCGATTGAAAATGGAGTCCCTTCAGTCTCCGCGCGATTATCGGTCATGAAAAAACTTGCCAAAAAAGGATGGTCATTGGGTATTAGGCTAGATCCCATAATCGACTGTACCGACTTTGAAAAAAGGTACGAATCCTTGATTACTGAAATTTTTCAGGAAATCCCTGCTTCTTCAATTCATTCTGTTTCCCTTGGACCTTTTCGTCTACCGGAGCCTTTCTTTAAAAAAATGGAAAAACTTTACCCTTCCGAAGCACTCTTTGCCGGAAACCTCGAAAAAAGAGGCCGGTCGATAAGCTATCGTAAAGCAGTTGAATCTCAAAGAATCGAGACCTGCCAAAATCTCTTACTTCAACATGTACCGTCCAATAAACTTTTTTTCTGCCAACCTGTTGAAGATTAAATAATTCTCCGATTGCCATTTTCAAATCAATTGCTTATATATTGATTTTCACATGCCACCTTAGCTCAGTTGGTAGAGCACTCGCCTTGTAAGCGAACGGTCGTCAGTTCGAATCTGACAGGTGGCTCCATTTTTTAAAAAACAACAGAAAATGGCTATGAATTGTAAAATTGCAATAGAGCTTTTTGGAGTATCAGCTTCCTTACATTTCATTAGATTTTAATGTGCAGATTACTATAAAACAGTGATATGGGTTTCCTATTCAGCTTGTAAACTGACCCGAAAACCAAGCACATAATAGCTACTATTTAATGGATTACCGCCGCGCTTGGCAGAGCGTACGCCAAACTCATCGTTATACCAGGATCCACCGCGACAAACCCTGATTGAACCTGACTCAGGTCCCTTAGGATCAACTTGAGTTGACCCTGTAAAATTAGATTTCCAATCTTGTACCCACTCGGAAACATTTCCATGCATGTCGAAAAAGCCCCACTGGTTTGCAGCATACTGACCAACCTCGCGGGTTTGTTTAAAATCATTCCCTGTATTTGGCCCATCATTCCAGTTGAAATTCGCACGAGTAGAATTTTTATCATCTCCCCAATTGTAAGTAGTATTTGTTCCCGCACGGCAGGCATATTCCCATTGAGCTTCAGTGGGAAGCATATATTTCCAACCTGCAGGCAAATGACCGGCTGTTTGCTCGACCTGGTTCAACCGACTAAGAAATATCTGCACATCATTCCAAGATACTCCCTCCACAGGTCGATTGCTTCCTTTAAAATGACTGGGATCTTCACTCAAATCATTTAAATTCTCTGCCATTATTGCCTGATATTGAGCCTGAGTAACCTCGTAACTACCAAGATAGAAACCGTTGCTTAGTATGACTTGATGCTCTACTTCATCCGTCCCACGTCCCTCTTCCGTAGTGGGACTACCAATGGTAAAAGTACCTGAATCACAGAAGGTCATATCCATATCGATCGATTTGACAGTGTGACTCATCGGAGTAGAGTTCACATTGATCGTAGTCGGAGAAGTCGCTACCGATCCGAAATCATTACTCACCAAAAGCGTGTAGTTTCCATCATGTTGGGACTTGTTTACATCCTGTATTACATGATTATCATTAATCGCACCTACGATCGACTGACCGTCCTTATACCATTGATAACTAAGATACTTTCCTTCGGCTTGAGAATAGAGGCTGACAGTCTGCCCATCAAAAATCAAACCAGGTGCCTCTGGGGCGATAACAATCTCGGGCTTCAAGTATTTTAATATTTGCTCGTTCAACTGAGCGGTTGTGATAGAATTTTCAGTAATCAGAGCCCCACTTACCATGCTGCTGAGTTCGGAAAGAACATCCTGACCGAGCATCGATTTTTTAATGCCACCTGCAACTACTGACTTTGCGGTGTTCGCAGATTGAGAGTTAAAAGCGAACGGAACCGAAGCAAACGGTTGGTCGGGAGTTAATTGTTGAAAGCCATTTACACCATCGCTGAACCACACTCGTAAGTTAATATCGGAATGTTCAGCAAAAAGGGAAGGATCAACCTCACTCATTCCCGTAATCGCAGTATTACCGAGTAAAATAGAATATAGACCACCACTGACAGGTGCCCTAACTAGGGTTTGTGGCTCCAATCCGCTAGAACTTTCTCCATCGTTACTCCAGTAGGTAATATTGCCATCCACATTTACTAGAGCAAATTTGAAAAAACCTATACCGTCAAAGGGTTCATTATTAACTACCACTTGCCCCGAATAATTAAGTACAGAAGGTAGTGCGCACAAAGAATATTTTGTTATTAAGCTAACAAAAATATAAATTAAAACCCTAAACATAACTAGTACAATCAGTTACTTTTCTGATTGTGTCAATCATTTGAAAAATCAAGATCCTTACATAAAAGAACGAAGGTTAGACTCGACCAAATATTATCACTATGACAACCTGTGGTTATATTATCATGAACCTAAAGGATTCAAAAAATATCGTTCTAGCCTGTATTGTTGAGATTACAGATGATGAGATAAAACCGACAGATGAAATGAGTCTGATTGGAAAAGATGCCACTCTGGACTCAATGAAACTCGTGGAATTATGTCTGGCATTGGAAGATAAGGCTGCGGATTTGAAGTTTGAATTTGACTGGACTTCAGAAACTGCCATGTCGAAATCTCGTAGTTTATTTCGTACTGTATCTTCCTTGGCGGAGGAGTTTCATGTACAATCTCAAAACGCACAATGATTATTGTAACTGGAGCCAGTCGTGGACTGGGCCGATCAGTAGCTGAACGCCTGATAGAATCAGGAGAGGAAGTCTTAGGCATATCAAGAGATACAAAAAGTCTCCCATTTGAAGCAGTTGCGGGAGATGTTGCAGACCATAACACTCTCAAATCGATTGCTCAAAAACTGCGTAAAGAAAAACGCGTATTAGAGGGGGTGGTTAATGCTGCAGGGATCGCATCCATGAACTTAGCTGTAACCACTCCACCTAGCATGACCCAAAAGTTAATCCAAACTAACTTGGTTGGTACCATTCATTGCTGTCAGGTATTTGCCCCGTTAATGATCCGTAGAAAAAAGGGAAGTATCATTAACTTCTCCACCATTGCAGTCGCTTTAGGGTTAAAAGGCGAATCAATTTATGCTGCAAGTAAGGCGGGTGTCGAAGGATTCTCCCGGGCGTTTGCACGGGAGATGGCTGACTTCAATATTCGAGTAAATTGTGTTGCACCTGGTCCCATCAGAACGGATTTACTGAAGGGAGTCAGTGAAGAACAAATTGAGACAATTGTCTCACAGCAAGTTCTGCCAAAAGTATTTGAACCCGGTGATGTGTCTGATTTGTGCCAATTTCTACTGGGACCTTCATCCGCTTCGCTAAGTGGACAGGTATTGCATGTGGGGGGAGCTTAGTGAGCCTGATCGAAAAACTCACGCAAAAGTGGGAAAACTCGGATGATCCTTTCCTGATTCATCCAAGCGGTAAACTAAGCTTTACCGAAGTTTCCCAACAGGAACCGGTAGATTTATCCAGCATACGGAAAGGAGATGTGGTGGTCCTGATCGGGGATTTTGACCCAGCATCCATACTGACTCTGCTCAGGCTGATCGATTTGGGGGTTATCCTAGTTCCCCTGACCGTAGAAACCGCAGATGATCATGAGTATTTTTTCGAGTCCGCCCTGGTCGATGTAATCATTGAGGGACGAACCGTCCGCCGAAGAGAACATGGGCAAACCCATCCCATGATTGAAGAATTGCGAAATCGGGGAAATGCAGGACTAGTTCTTTTCTCAACCGGGACTACCGGACGCCCGAAAGCGATCCTTCATGACTTCAGTTATTTCCTTAAGCGTTTCGATACCCCGCGCCCCACCCTGCGAACGATCAATTTTCTACTTTTTGACCACATCGGGGGAATCAACACGCTGCTACACACCTTGTTCAATCGGGGCGTGGTTGTAGCTCCGGCAGATCGCTCGGTAGAGGCGATTTTATCAAGTTGTGAAGAGCACCAAGTGGAAGTGCTACCCACAACTCCTACATTTTTGCGGATGATGTTAATGAGTGGTTTAATCCCGGACAAAGTACCTCCTAGTCTAGGCATTATTACATACGGCACTGAAAGAATGGACCAACCAACTCTTGATCAGTTATGTGAACTTTTACCAGATGTGGATTTCCGGCAAACTTTTGGAATGTCTGAGCTGGGAATAGTACGGGTCAAGTCCGAGTCCAGAAATAGTCTTTTTATGAAAATTGGTGGCGAGGGGGTGGAGACTCAGGTGGTTGGGGAAGTGCTACAAATCCGCTCAACTAATCGAATGTTAGGATACTTAAATGCTCCATCCCCGTTTGATGAGGAAGGGTGGTATGACACCAAAGATGTTGTCGAAGAAATTGGAGGGTTTTATAAAGTTGTGGGAAGGACAAGCGAGGTAATTAATGTGGGAGGACTTAAATTTATGGCATCCGAAGTCGAAAGAGTCGCCTTACTTTACAGAGGAGTTTCGTTGGTCAAAGTATATGGAAAAAACAACCCAATTACCGGTCAACATGCTGAAATCATAGTACAACCCTCAAACTCTAAAAACTTTGACAAGATTGCATTTAAAAAACATTTATCCGATCATTTACAAAGTCATATGATTCCGCGAAAAATCATGATCGAAGAAGTCGAGATAGGACATCGTCATAAACGTAGTTAAGGGTATTAATAATGTTCACCTTTAGAGAAATCCAGGAAGCGGATGCCAAAATGATTTTATGCTGGCGCACTTCTCCCAGAGTTTCCAAATACATGAAGACACAAGTCGCTAATGACTTGAAGGAACAAGAGCAATGGATCCGAACCAGCCGGAACCAGACAAATTTTTATCATTGGTTAATCATCTCCCAGGGGCAACCGATTGGTTATTTAAGTCTTAGTGACTACTGCCCAATAGGCAGAACTACTTCCTGGGGATTCTACATCGGTGAGGAAGAACATAAAGGTTTAGGAGGACTAGTTCCTCCGTTCTTCTATAACTTCTGCTTCACGGAGTTAGGAATTAAGCAAATAAACGCTGAAATGCTCTATTTTAACACCAGCGTAATTGAATTACACCGATTGCATGGCTACGATTTCACTCCTAAACGGGATCGTGTTATCATTAATAATGGAAAAAAACTTTTACTTGTTTCAATGTCTTTGCAAAAAGCGCACTTCGAAGCAGGTAAATTCACCCGATTTAAAGCTACCTTCCCTACTTCCTTTTGGAGTGCAAGAGAGCAAGCCAATAAAGAATCACATATCTCTTTTGAAAGTATAACGGGAAGCGAAGAACAAATCCTTTGCCTCCATCATTTACTAGCATCTCGAGAACATACGATTTCCCACGAAAACCTACCCAACCTCCTTACACACACTGAATTCGTCAAAAATCACCCATACAGGGAATGGTGGATAATTCGTTCTAATGATAACGCGATCGGTTCTCTTTATCTAACCATGGAAAATGCAGTGGGGATAAACCTAATGGTTGGTCACACTGACCTGTATGCACAACTCATCGAAAAAGTAAGATCTGACCACGACCCATTACCGGAGATTCCATCGGTAAGACCAAAATATTTCTTTATAAATGTGTCACCAAAAAATTTAGGTCTCTTAAACGGTCTTGAAAAAGTGAACGCAATGCACACCCAGGAATCGTATCGTATATAAAGAGGATTATTGAGCCTTGGAGTTGCGTTCGATTTGGGCAAGCAAAGATTGAGCCTGTGGATTATCTGGTAATAATCGAGCCATCCTACGAGCGTAAGGCAGAGCATCCGCCCAGCGGCTGCGTTGAGCAAGAAGTTGGACTACATTTTGAAGAAACTCCGGATTTTCCGGTTGTATTTGTATAGCTTGTAAAAACGAATTAATTGCATCATCAATTTTATTACTCTGCCAATAAGCAATAGCTAGGTTATTAAAAACTCGAGGATTATCTTTCCAGTATGCAGTTGCCCGTTCTAAGGAACGGATAGCTTCAGGTAGGCGAGAGCGATCCTCCGCCAAAAGAAGGCCAAGTGAATAATGAACCTGCCCCCATGTGGGTTGGAGATCCGCGGCTTCTCGGAGAAATTGTTCCGCTTCCTTACTCCGCCCGCGTTTATTGAGCAGGGTCGCTAAGTTCATACGAGCAGGAACATAAGTGTCCTCGCGGCGAACTGCCTTTTTGTAATGGATTTCCGCATCGAGAGGATTATTTCGATTTTCGGCAAGTATTCCCAATGAAAGATGAGACTCTGGTCGGTCGAGATTACTTGTATATCGTAGTTCAAGTTCTGCAAAAACTTCGTTAAAAATTTCAAGGTCATTCCTAGTGAAAAGGGTTTCCGGAGCTCGCGCCAATATACGGGCAGCTTCAGTACGAACAGAACGTATGGGATCCTTAAGCATTGGTACTAAGTCTCGGTGAGTATCAGCATCAGGCAAATCTTCCAATTTTGATATAGCTGCTACTCGAACTACAGAATCATTGGCGTCAAGATTCCTTCGGGCTTCATCAAAACTGGCGTCACTAATAAAACGACGAAGGGCTAGCATTGCACCCGCCCGGGTAAAGGCAGGTGAGTCTGAATCTCGACAGACTTCGAGCAGAAGACTCTCTGCTTCAGGTTTGTTATTTCGAAAAGCATGAAAAGCCTCAGGGTGACGAACATCTTTAGGGCGGTCTGGACCTTTAAATTTCTCCACCGCATCGGCAGCCCATTTTGCATCCTTATCAATGTGGCATTTATTACAAGCGTTAGGGGTGCCATACTCAACAGTATGATCAGGGCGGGGAATTCGAATACTATGGTCCCTTCTTTCATCTATGCCCATGTATGTTTTATGTGGCATATGACACTCAACACATTGGGCTCCATTTGTACCTGCCTGATGGAAGTGATGATCCGAGGTGTCAAACCCAGTCGGATTATCTTCATTAGGAACATGACAGCGGGTGCAAAGCTGATTGGTGTAAGTGTGTAATTTGACGGTGTGAGGGTCATGGCAATCTACACACTTGATCCCCTTGTGAAACATTTTACTCTGAACATAAGATCCATATACATAAACTTCATCGTCAATCTGACCATCGACATGGTAAGTTGGAACCTGCATATCTGGGGACCATGGTTGAACAACCTCTGGCAGAAAGTGATCAAGAAATGAATTATCAGCATGGTGCCCGGGGTGAACAAACCCACGCCGGGCATGACACTTGGCACAGGATTCAATTTGAGCAACATTACTGCTATTAACATCTGCAAGTCCGAAGTGGCTCAAGCCATCCCACCCTTTGTTCTTTCTGGCATGTTCAACATGATCACGTCCCGGACCATGACAGGATTCACATGCAACATTCATCTCTGAATAAGCGGTAGAGAAGCTTTGCGAGGAATCATCAAATTGCTTTCGGAGATTAGTCGAATGGCAGTCAGCGCACATATGGTCCCAATTTTGCATCGAACGAGTCCAAAAGAGCGGATCTTTGGGTGCGATTCTCTCGTTTGGGTAAAGGTGGTACCATTCTTTTTTATCTACATCCCAGCAAGTAGGTAAAACCTGCATACGACCATCGGGAAATTTGACTAGATATTGCTGTAGAGGTTCCCATCCGAAAGTGTAAGCTATTTCAAAAACCTCCATCTCGCCCTCTTGATTTTCAGTTTCGACTAAATATTTTTCATTTTCTCTAAAAAATTTGGTGGTGATACCATAGTTTTTAAAAATTGAATTATTAAAGTCTGCTCGCACAGTTTGCTCAGTGGGTAATTCCATAGCGTGAAAGTGATGAGACTCCATCCATTTTTGATGAGACTCCTGATGACACTCCGCGCAGGTTGCCGCCCCTATATATTCATCGAGTTTATAAATAGCGGAGTTTGTTTCATCTAATGGCAAAGATTTTGATTCAGAATTGAAGTCATCCTCGCAACTTGCGATCAAAAATAGCATCACACAAATTAAAATAATTCTGCTAATTACAAATATCATGTAAACTTTAATAATGTTAAAAGCCAGGTAAATGGCAATGAGGTTTGCACCTTTCTACTCTTGACAATCTCTAAGCTTAACCAAGGTAATAGAAAATCTAATTAATAACACAATGAGCCAAATTTATCTTACTATCAATAATCAGCAAGCCGGCCCCTATGAAAAAGATGCTGTTAACCAAATGATTTCAAATGGACAGGTTTCAAAAGATGCACTCGGTTGGGTCCAAGGAATGGCAGCTTGGGAGCCACTATCATCTGATACATTTATAAACCTGGGTATCGGTAATGCAATCAAGCAAGAAACTGCCCCAATTCTACAATCAGGCAAAATCCTCTCTAAAAGAGTTGAACAAAAAGATTTAGATAATACTACATCCAAAGGTAGAGGAAATTTTCAGATTGGGAAAGCGATAGGAGAAGCGTTTACCTTTTACAAGGCAAATGCGATTTCTTCAATTACTTGGCTCATTTTGGCAGGAATTATGGGTGGAGTGCCAGTTGTAAATTTAATTGTCCCTTTGATGGGAGTGAATTTTTATACCTGCGTTCGAAATTTCCGCGATAACGGTGAAAAGATGTCTTTAAGTGGATTATTTGATTTCTCATTCGCATTTGACAAGATTATTGGCCCTATTGTCGTTGGGATTTTAATTTCAATAGGTTATGCATGTTTAATCATCCCCGGAATCATTCTCACTTTCATGTGGGCATTTACACCATGTATTCAAGGCGACACCCCAGACCTGTCTTTTACACAGGCGATGAAAAAATCCAAGGCTTTAGCTAAAGGAAATTACTTAAAAATTTTCCTATTTGTCGTAATTTTGGTATTTCTCGGTTTGTCGGGGTTCATTTTGTTAGGCATCGGAGCCTTAATCACATTACCTGTCGCTCATGTTGCCCTGTACTGCGCTTACGATCAATGTAAATCCCAGTAGATCAATTCCTTACAATATAGTCGCACGCATTCAAAATCAATTATTTGAATTTATTATGAAGAAATTTGTCACATAATTTATCGGCGAGGTATATAATAGCGTGCCTTCCCTAGACATATCAACTATAAGTATGCAGTTTTTTAATATAAATATTGAAAAAAAGCATTGCATCTTCCTGATCGACTCTTCAAGTTTTTAATATGAATAGAATTATCTTTTCCATCTTCTCTCTCTTAATTCTTACATCCCATGCTTGGGGATTCGCTGAACGCGATTTTCGCTCCAAAAATGGCCAAGTAATACGCGGGACGATTGAAAAATACTTCGAAGATGGCGATGTACTTCTTAAACGAGCAATAGACTTGCAACTTTTTCGTATAAACCTCGATGTTTTCACCGAAGATGATCAAGCATTTGTTAAAAACAATTTTCCTCCCAATCATGATGCATTACCCGAATTTCAGCGACCATTGTCAAAGGGTGCACTCATGACAAACGCTAAATATATTGATAGTATCATAGATGCTAAATTACGATCTTACAACCAACGCCCCAACAAACTTACCACCGACGAAACTTTTCTTCGTAGAACTTACTTAAAGATTATAGGGAGAATTCCCTCCTATGCTGAATCAGTCGCCTTTTTAACTGATCGCGATCGGTCCTCTAAAAGAACAAAACTCATTGACAGCCTCTTACTCACGGAAGGTTACGCAAGTCATTGGTTTCATTTTTGGGCAGATATTTTACGAGCTAAAGACAATTTTGGTAATCGTATGTCCGGACGTCCTTTCATTGATTATATTAAAGATTTTGTAGCAATGAACCGACCCTACGATGTTTGGGTTAAGGAAATGCTTTCGTCAAGCGGACCTTATTGGGAAAAAGGAAATGGTGGTGTCGGATATTTCGCTAGAGATCAAGGAATGCAATTGGATAATATGTCTAACACTGTACGAATTTTTCTTGGTACAAGTTTAGAATGTGCTCAGTGTCACGACCACCCATTCGATCGTTGGACTCAGAAACAATTTTACGAAATGGCAGCATTCACAGAAGGTGCAGGAAATCTTCGCCGTCGCGGGGCTGACAATCTAAATGCACTCAACAGACTTGCCCGCACAGAACAAAGACGTTTGGAGCAAATGGAGCGCCCCAGAGATGCAAGAAGGGTAAGAGACGCAGCTCGTGACATATCCGATATCGTGCAAGTCGGACTCGAAAGTATGGGTCGCGGTAAAATTAAACTTCCCAACGACTATCAATACGACAACGCACGCCCTGGAGAAGAACTTTCAGCTAAGACCATATTTGGTTTAGCTACTGAATTGGATGCAAATCTACAGGCTACAGGTTCTCGTGCATCTTATGCTAATTGGGTCGCATCTGAAGCTAACCCTAGATTTACCACTGTAATTGTAAATCGCCTTTGGAAAGAAGTATTTGGACTAGCCCTCGTAGCACCTCTCGACAATATGTTCGATGATACAATGGCCACCCATCCTGAGCTTCAATTACACTTGGAGAAAGTTATGGTGGCTTTAAACTACGATCTAAAGGAATTTCTAAGGATTTTATATAATACAGAAGCATTCCAGAGAATGTCCCCACCTCGTGAGGTTATGTCTCGTGATGCAAAGGACACGATTATGCCACCTGAAGTTAAATGGGTAATTGCAGGGCCCTACCCTCAAGACCCTACCCGCAATAGTGTGCCTTACTTTTATCAAGGTCCAATGCTAGAACGCATGTCTGGAGAACAGATTTGGGATTCTTTAGTCACCCTAGCTTATCCTGATGTAGATAATCGTAAATTTCAAAAGCCAGCTGCTGGTTATGACAATTTTGTAAAGTACACCGCCATGACTGGTGACGAACTCTTCGCAAATGTAATGCGGAGAACAGGACTAGATCCTAATGCACAAGCACCTGCTAGACCGGGCGGAAACAACCCGGCAATGCCTAAAATGGAACTCAATGCAAAGCAGAAAAGTTCTATCGAAGTTGTGATGAAATACTCTGACCTCTACTGCATGAATTGCCATGATTCCGGAAAATCGCGGGGTGATGTAAATATGGAACAGTTTCATGATAACCCGACCAAACTAGCCGGTGACCCAACCATGTTGAAAATGTTTGTTGCTGCTCTCGAAAAGAAGGAAATGCCCCCAGCAAAAAGTCAATTGCAACCCACTATTAAGGAAAGAGCGGAAATCGTTCATGCTCTGAACACCCTTATATCAGAGGCACCAGCAGCAGGAGCACCAATGCAAGCTGGGGAGGCAATGGCTAAAAAATTAGGAGACCCTATCAATACTGATTGCCCAATCAAACCGGGTCGTGCAATCGACCCATCATTGCTTGCTCTTAATGAAGATGGAGAGACTGTTGGTTTCTGCTGTCAGTCCTGCTTGAATCAATTCAAGCGAAATATGACTAATAAACCATCCCCATCCTCAACATCTTCAGCTGCTACAGTAAATTATGTTCGCGACCGAAACTCAGTTCGGGCTTCTGAGATTGGTTCACCAGCACCTAACGGTCACTTAATTAGAGAGTTTGGTGGATCTACAAGGGACCAAATTGAAAGTAGTCATAAACAAGCTTCCGTTACGCAGGTTCTTAATTTATTAAACGGATATGTTGAACAAAGAATATTAATGAAAAAAGATGCTCTCGTACTCAACACGGTTAAAAATGCAGGTAGTAAAGAGTCACAAATAGAAACTGCATTTATGTCTGTTTTAAATCGTAAGCCAGACGCTAAAGAAATGAGAAGTGTCAAAGACGCTTTGCAAAAATCCGGCGATAATTTTTACAAAGATGTAGTCTGGGTGTTAGTAAACAGCCACGAATTCCTTTTTGTTCAATAGTAGTAACCTGTTTTATTTGAAATAAACAATCTAACCATATATAAAGGAGAAACTCATCATGATGACTAACTTTCAAAATGTAGACGAATACGGTCGAAGGGAATTTATAGCCCAAGCTGCCAAGTCTTGCCTTGGAGTAGGACTAATGCCCATGGCTGGTTCTTACATCCACGATAGCGTTAAGGCTCTTACACCCGGAGCCCGACCTGCGGCAGCTCGTCATGTTATATACCTTAACATGACCGGAGCTATGTCTCACTTGGACACTTTCGCCCCCCAAATTGATAATCCAAAACTTATGCATGATGTTAGAGCGATCCCAACCAGTGCGGATGGGGTTGTTTTATCGGAAAATCTTCCGTTGACTGCGAAACACATGCACAATGCCTCGATCATCAAAACGATGGTATCCAGTCAAGGAGCTCACCAACAAGCTAGTTATCTGATGCATACCAGTTACCTGCAAAGAGGTACGATTGTACACCCAACTTTTGGCTCTTGGGTAGCCAAGCTTTCCGGACAAATCAACCGCACAATTCCAATGAATGTAAAAATTGGAGGTGGAGGCGGTGGAGCCGGTTTCCTCGAAGCCAAATATGGTGCCTTGCCTATCGGTCGCCCCGGTCAAGGTTTGGCTAACAGCAAGATGGCTTCTTACTTGGATGATACAATGTTCCAAAACCGCATTGCTGCGGCAGAAAAGCTTAATGTCAACTTCACTGCTGAATATCCACAAAAGCAAGTCCGTGCTTATTCTGATCTTTATCGTGATGCAATCAAGCTCATGAAAAGTGAGGATTTAAATGCTTTCGATATCAATAAAGAGCCGGATTCCATGAAAGAACTTTATGGAGAGACCAACTTTGGACAAGGTTGCCTACTTGCACGCAGATTGATCGAGCATAAAGTCCGATATGTCGAGGTTACTAGAGGTGGCTGGGATACTCATGATGATAACTTTAATAGAGTTGCCAACAATTGCGTGGACATCGACAAAGCCCTTAGCGGACTTTTGCTTGATCTCGAAATGCGTGGCCTTCTTAAAGAAACTCTTGTCGTTCTTACTTCAGAATTTGGTCGTACACCTGTTCCTAACGGACGAGATGGTCGTGACCATTGGCCTTATTGTTTCTCCGCATTCCTTGCCGGAGGAGGAATTAAGGGTGGTGTAATGTATGGTGATGTAGATGAAACAGGTCGCTCTCCAATTGCAGGCAAACCAATCAAACCCGAAGATTTGAACGCCACTATTGCTTACGCTTTGGGTCTTCCCTTGAATGATGTTCAGTACTCCCCTTCCGGTCGTCCATTCACCATCGCTCACAAAGGCGAGCCTTTATTTGATATTTTAGCCTAAGACTACAATGAAATGATTAGAAGAGGTTTACAGAAAATAGTAACATTTGTTCTCCTTTTCTTTTCGCTTCAAGCTGAAGAACCGTTTCGTGTCTTCAAGACACCAAGCGGCAAATCATTCGAAGGAAAAGTTGTAGGCTATGAAGGTAAGACTTTCATCCTTACAAACAAATCCAGCCAGCTTTTCCAAGTACCATTTAACGCCTTGTCTACATCGGACAAGGCGTATTTGGTTGAAGCCGTAAAAGCAAACCGAATTCCTAAAGGGAGACCCGATTCCACGCCGAGTCACACAGCAGAGGCACAGGGTGTGGATTTCCACTCTCAAATCATGCCCATACTGCAGGAGCGCTGTAATGACTGTCATAAAGCACCCTACGAAGACAACGGTAGAACAAAAAAACCAAAAGCAGGATTACGTTTTGATACTTATAATTGGGTAATGAAAGGAAATGATGGTGGCCCTGTTATTGAACCGGGTGATACAGATGCTAGCATTCTATTCGAGGTAATAACCTTACCCTCTGATGACGATATGATAATGCCTCCCAAAGGTGACCCTCTTACTTCGGAACAGATTGATCTCTTTCGTCGTTGGATATTGGAAGGAGCAACTGAAAAACCTTCTGGCAAAGTGGCCTCAGCCACCGTGGCCAAGAAGGAATCTACCCCTGCTTCAGCCGAAGAAAGCAAAGATGATCAAATTCACAAAGCACCGCCTAAGAAAGTTGTTTCTTTTCGTCCCGGATCTTTTTTTGCACATGTAGTCGTACCCTTGGGAGTTAGCCCTGACGAAGCATTATCTAGCTCACAGGGTTCAAAGCCAAAACCCGGGGAACCCATTGATTTCGATAGACATGTTTTACCGATCCTTGAAAATCGATGTAATGACTGTCATCACGCCCCTTTTGATAGATCAGGCCGTTTGGTTAATCCTAAAGCAAGTTTACGCTTCGACACCTACGCTCAGGTTATGAAGGGTAACCTTGATGGACCTGTAATCGTAGCAAATGATTTGGAGAAAAGTCGATTATACAGCGTTTTAAACCTCCCTGAGGATGATGATTTATTTATGCCTCCCAAAGGTGGCCCAGTAGATGCTGAACAAATTGATGTTATAAAACGTTGGATAGAAGAGGGTGCAAACCCATCAAAGAACAGCGTCTCTGCCACGAAAGGTGGAATACCTGCTGCGGACGAACCCGTCAGTTTCATCAACCATATTTTACCCTTATTTGAAAGTCGTTGTATGGAATGTCATGGCGAACCTTATGTCAAAAATGGTCGTACAATCAAACCGAGGGCAGGCTTACAATTAAACAGTCATGAATGGGTAATGAAGGGTAACCTCGACGGTACCATTGTCACCTCTGGAGACCACACTGATAGTGCTCTATATCAAGTAATAATGCTTCCAGATGACGACCCCGAAATCATGCCTCCGAAAGGAGAACCTTTGACGGAAGAACAAAAAACAATGGTTAAAAGATGGATTTTAGAGGGTGCATCTGAGCAACCTGCCGCAGAAGCTGCAGATCCAAACGCACCGCCTAAACCTAAAGCTAAAAAAGAATTAGTTGTTGGTTCAGTTGAGAAAAAAGTTTCTCTTTTAGAAATGCTTTCAAAAAAAGCTAGTCTGCCTTCAAAAACTCAATTATTAGCCGCTGAAAAGTCTGGGGCTCTCGTTACTCAATTATCTGAAAGAAATTCACTTGTAAGAGCAGAATTTTCTTCGTTTGCAAGCGATGTAAATGACGCGGCACTTGGTGCTTTTGGTAATATTAAAAACAACATATCTCATCTTGATGTATCAAGGACCAAAGTCTCAGATGTTGGATTACGGGCTGCAGGATCAATGCCTAATTTAACTTGGTTGAGTGCTCGTAATACAATTGTTTCTGATAACGGTTTAAAATCATTATCTTCTCTGCAATATCTCTCATATCTGAATCTTTCGGGTACTAAAGTTTCAGATAAAGGGCTTCAAACCTTATCTACTTTTAAGTCACTGAAAGAGATTTACTTGTGGGGTTCAGAAGTTACCGATAAAGGCGTTGAATCTCTAAGAGAATCATTACCAAGCGCTAAGATACTATTTTAAAGGCGAGATCCTTTGCCTTATTGGAGAAACTAAATTTTGCATTTTAGATTGTGCATTACACTTCCATACCGAAAAGTAAAATTTGCTTTCTGACCGGGCGAATACATTATGTTCACATAAATGGATAGCCGTGAATTTTGTGTCGAAAAAATAAGATCTGACTTCCCTGTTTTGAGCAGAGAAAACAGAGGGAAACCTTTAGTGTTTCTTGATAATGCTGCTACATCACAAAAGCCTGCTTATGTAATCGATGGAATATGTGAGTACTATCGTTCTTATAATTCGAATGTGCATCGAGGAATCTATGAACTTGCTGAAGATGCAGAAGGTCTCTACCACAGAGCCAGAAGGATTATAAGTAAAAGATTTAATGCTTCTGAAAATCAGACCGTTTTTGTGCGGGGTGCAACCGAAGGACTGAACTTGATAGCTCAATCATATGGATCCCAAATCCTTGGAAAAGGAGACAAAATGATTGTCACAGAGATGGAACATCACGCAAACATTGTTCCTTGGCAAATCCTTTGCGAAAAGATAGGCGTAACCATAATAGTATGCCCCACCCTTCCAGACGGATCATTAGATAGCGAATGGCTAACAAAAAATATTCAAAGGGATGATGTTAAACTTCTAGCGCTAACTGCTGTTTCGAATACTTTGGGCACTGTTAATCCTGTTGAAAAAATTGTAAATGAAGCCAACAGTTTTGATGTTAAAACTGTTATCGACGGCGCACAATGCGTCCCACATCAGACATTTGACTTTAGTAGGATCGATTGTGATTTTTTTACCTTTTCGGGTCATAAGGTTTATGGACCTATGGGTATTGGGGTGGTCTTAGGCAAAAGTGAATCTCTAGAAATGATGTCTCCATACCAAGGAGGTGGAGATATGATTGAAGAAGTAAGCTTTGAAGGAACCACATTTGCTCCTCCTCCCCAAAGGTTTGAAGCAGGAACTCCAAATGTAGCAGGTGCAATAGGTTTGGGTAAAGCAATTGAATACCTTGATCAGTTTGATATGCAGCAAATTTCTTACCATGAACAAAATCTACTTCAAATCGCAAGCAGTGGTCTGTCTCAAATAAATGGCTTCAAAGAACACGGAACAACGCAAGGTAAAGCCGCGGTTTTGTCATTTACAATCGAGGGCATTCATCCTCATGACTTAGCCACCTTTTTAGATGCTCAAGGAATCGCTATCCGTACAGGACATCACTGTTGCCAACCTTTAATGAAATGCTTGGGGGTAGATGCGACCGCCCGTGCCTCATTCGCTATGTATAACACTGAGGATGAAGCCGCTTTGTTCGTTAATGCAGTTAGCAAAGCGGTTGATATTTTAAGGTAAAATCAATCCTATTTTTTTATCCAGGGTTGACGAGAATTTACTTCGATTTCTTGATCAATATCAGTCATTCGGTTTGAAAGTCTAGCAACAATAGCAGGTTGCTGCATAGCTAGGTTTTCCTGTTCACCCAAATCATTTATCAAATCAAAAAGCATGATCATTTCCTTTTGATTTTTGTTTCTGGGCTTTTTACGCAGTAATTTCCAATTTCCGGAACGAATACCTTCTAAATCTCCTCTAGAAGTGTAATACAAAAATTCATTCCTAGGCGACTCTCCTGTCCCAAGAATAAGACTAGATGCGTCTAATCCGTCGATTTTTTGATTTTGGGGAAGACTCTTTTTAGTTATAGCAGCAAGACTAGGCAGCAGATCTATCGTTCCCATCAATTCGTGACACTCGGTACCAGCGGGGATCAATGATGGAGCCCACATAACACAAGGAACACGTTGCCCGCCTTCAAATGTTGTGCCTTTCCCGTCGCGTAAAGATCCTGCTGAACCACCGTGGTGCTTGAAAGATAGCCAAGGTCCATTGTCCGTCGTGTAAATGACAATAGTATTTTCATCAAGTTTAAGATCCTTCAAAGTTTTAAGAATTCTGCCAACTTCGAAATCAATATGCTCAATCACACAAGTGTATGCATTTAAAGGATTCGGATCTCTCACATCGTCAGGAACATATAACGGTATATGGGGCATAGAATGAGGAACATACACAAAAAATGGATTATCTTTATTCTTTGTTATAAAAGAGATAGCACGGTCCGTGCATCTTCGGGTGATGGTTCTTTGATCAACAGGTAATTCTACAATTTTTTCATTCTCTATAAGAGGGGTTCGCCATTTCGTAAGAGTTGACTCGGGATCTTCCCAAAGGATATCCATTCCACCGTGACCACCTCGAGGTTTTCCCTTGTTGTCCGGGTGATTCATGTCATTAGAGTAAGGAATTCCAAAATAGTGATCAAAACCGTTTTGCCTGGGCAAAGTTTCTGGATGATGTCCAAGGTGCCACTTCCCATAACAAGCAGTAGCATAGCCTAATGATTTAAAATGATCAGCTATTGTATACTCACTAGGATTTAATCCTTTGTTTGAACTTGGGAAGAGTACATGCTGATGCATACCAATACGTTTCGGATAGCAACCGGTCAGTAGTGCTGCACGCGATGGCGTACAAACTGGTGAAGCAACCATAAAACTCGTAAATTTGCGCCCCTCTTTTGCCATAAGGTCGATGTTTGGAGTATTGATTTTTTCTGAACCAAAACACCCCAAATCACCATAACCTTGGTCATCAGCAAAAATTAGAACTACATTAACTTTACTTTTATCTGCATGTAAGTTTACAACCTGAAAAAAGATAGCAAAAGAAAAAATGAGTGATTTCATGCCTTTACTTTCATCAGCCCAGTAAGTTTCCATCAAGAAATAAATGTAAAAGTTTGAACCTTTTTCTTGCGACTCTGATAATCAAAAGCAGAATTAAACCAAAAAATTTATTACTTATATGAAAACTCTCCTTCTTCACATCGCACTTTTTATTTCTCCGCTGCTTTTGGCCGATACTAATTTCTCTTCCAAGACTATTGATTTAGGCGTTGTTGTAACAGACATTGAAAAATCCCTCAAATTTTACAAGCAGGTTGTAGGGTTCACTGAGAGAAGTGGATTTGTAGTAGATGGAGATTTCCCTAAGAAAGTCGGTCTCACTGATGGTGCTTCTCTTTCAATTCATGTGCTCACTCTTGGAAATGATAAAAACGCTACAAAGCTAAAGCTTATGGAGGTTGCTTCAAAAAATCCGGTTAGAAAAGTGCAGCAACCTTACATTCACACGCTATCTGGATTCTCATATATTACGATTTTTGTAAATAATGTAGATCAGATTCTTTCTAATGCAAAAAAATATGGATACAAAGCTTATGCAAAGAGTCCTCAAATATTGCCCAAAGGTCTTCCTCAAGATGTTTGCCTCCTAATGCTTAAAGACCCAGATGGGAATTTTGTTGAGATTGTGGGCCCTACTACTCAAAAATTGAAAGTCCAAAAGAAGTAACAAACTTAAAGATACCCGTTAAAGGTAATCACAGGAAAAATTTTGATTATAGTCTCGAAATTTGAATATAGAGATATATAGTATAACATAATTAGTCACAATCTTGGCGGTAACATGACAAATAAACAAAAAAGAAATTTCACTCCTCTTTTTCCGAATTTCCCAATCGGAGAGAAGGTTTCCTCCCAACTTAAGAATTCGTCTACTCCGGGTAACAAACCGGTTTCAGACATCCATCCGATGGACTTGAATCATCGTTACCAAACCGGGGACGCCTTCACTATTCTTTTTTTAAGCAAAAGAGGAATGTCCAGATCACCTTTAGCAAGAGAAGTGCTTCGTGAAAAAATTGGAAAGTCCCCTTTCTTTGGAAAATATCGAGTCTCTTCCAGGGGAGTCACACAAGCGTACGATCAATGCCCTATTGATGGTAATTTAAGAACTTATGCAGATAAACTAGGATATGTTCTTCAAGGATACTCTCGATTTGCTACTTTACCAGATATTGCACAGGCTGACCTCATTATTCCACTTGATCATGAAAGCGACGATTTCGCTAAAGTTCACAAGCAAGCTATCCGAGGAAAAGTGCGAACTTTTGGAACCTTTTTACCTGCTGGGAGTGTCCCGTTCCTTGAAGATCCATATGACCGAGATGGAGATGTAACGACCGATGAGAGATACTACGATATAATCCAAAACATAAAGTTGGGTTGTTCAAAAATCATTCAAGCCTTACCCTCCCTAATTTTAAATGGTTAAGAGATTGTAAACTGGTCTGAACCTGCATGTTTTTTTAACCTCAATATGCTTGATAGTTAGGTTAAAAAAAACAAGTTCCTCCCTCCAAAACTTGTATCGGTTGTACTTATACAACTGACCCCTACAACAATACTTTTAGGGCTTCTTTCCCCCTATCAATGATTATAATAGCGGTAGATAGGAATTTAAACATTGAATATAAAAAGGCTTACAAGCTATTTCGGCAAGCCACCTCTTTATATCATTCATAATCAGAAAAAATTGTCTTGATAAACTTGCTAATTAACCAAAACAGATGCAGAAAATTATTTTTTATTAATAACTTAACATCAAAAAACTTGAGTAAAAAATTTTCTCAAATCTCCCAAAGTAATTTTTTTAAAAGATTTGTAATCTGCACCATCCTCTTAGCTGCTATCGTAGTGGGTGCTCAGACTTACAAAAATTTTGCTGCTGAACATACCCTAATTCTCAATTTATTAGACCAGTTTATTCTGATTGTTTTTCTGCTAGAAGTAATCATCAAAATTTTAGCAGAAGGGAGAAGACCATTTGATTACTTTAAAAATCCTTGGAATATATTTGATTTTTTAATCGTTACTGCATGCCTACTTGAACCACTGCTAGACTTTGGTGGTGAATTTCTGCCGGTCCTTAGGTTGGCCCGAATTCTTCGAGTACTGCGCTTGGTTACGGCTATCCCCAAACTTCAATTATTAGTTACCTGCTTACTGAAAAGTCTTCCTTCCATGTTTTATGTGAGCATCCTTCTATTTCTTCTTTTCTATATCTATGGAACCTTAGCTGTATTTTTTTATGGGGAAAATGACCCCATTCATTTTCGGAACCTTCAAACCTCCATTCTTACCCTATTTCGAGTGGTCACACTGGAGGATTGGACCGATGTGATGTACATCAACATGTATGGTGCAGATGCCTATGGTTACTCTCATGCTGATCTATTATCTTGGCAAGCAGTTCCCTCTGCATCTCCGGTTGGAGCAGCAATATTTTTTGTAAGCTTTGTCCTTATCGGAACCATGATCGTACTAAACTTGGTCATCGGTGTCATCATGAATAGTATGGAAGAATCCAACAAAGAAATTTCGATTAGGGAGGAAATGAATCGTAGGAATAAGAATCCCGAACCAATACGTGACAGTATGCATGACCTCCATGAACAAATGGAAAAACTGTCCAAAGAAATGCATGTCATTAAAAAAATGATCGAAGAACAAAACTCTTCCAAAAGAAAAAAATCTTTATTGCCCTAAGTCATAGGAATTAAAGGCTTTGCTTTTGCCAAATGCAAAGAAAGTCTTCATTGTGAATTTATTAAAAACATGGCAGAAGACGAAAAAGAATACGATTTCACCTCCATAGAAAAAAAATGGCAGGAGTATTGGGAACGCGAAAAGACCTTTCTTGCGGAAGATCAATCAGAAAAACCAAAATATTACGCCTTGGATATGTTCCCATACCCATCAGGTGCAGGATTGCATATTGGACACCCCGAAGGCTATGTTGCTTCCGATATCCTTGCTCGATATAAGAAATCGTGTGGTTTTAATGTCTTGCACCCTATGGGATGGGATGCCTTTGGTCTTCCAGCCGAACAATATGCCATTAAAACCGGCACTCACCCATCTATTACTACCCAAACCAATGTTGATAATTTCCGCCGGCAAATCAAAAGTATTGGTTTTGCCATTGATTGGAATCGAGAAATCAATACCACTAACCCAGGTTATTACCAATGGACTCAATGGATATTCCTTAAACTGTTCCAGCGAGGTTTGGCTTATGTTGACGAGAAGCCTGTTTGGTGGTGCCCGAACCTGAAAGCTGTCCTTGCCAATGAAGAAGTAGTAGAAGGTAAATCAGAAGTAGGCTCTCACCCGGTCGAGCGAAGAAATCTCCGGCAGGTTGTTCTTCGAATTACCGCCTACGCAGAAAAATTACTCGAGGGGTTGAACGACTTAGATTGGCCTGACTCAACCAAGCGACAGCAAAAGGCATGGATAGGCAGGTCTGAAGGTGCTGAAGTTCAGTTTCAAGTAGATGGGTCGGATGACAAGTTGAAGGTTTACACTACTCGACCAGATACTCTATTCGGTGCAACTTATATGGTCGTTGCTCCAGAGCATCCCCTGCTTGAAAAACTGGTAGTTGAAGAAAAAGTGGAAGAGGTAAAAAGCTACACTGAGACAGCCGCTAAGAAAAGTGATCTAGACCGTACCGATCTAGCAAAAGACAAATCCGGCGTATTTACCGGAAGTTACTGCATCAATCCAATCAATGAAGAAAAGATTCCTGTATGGGTTGCTGACTATGTTCTTATCAGCTATGGGACGGGAGCGATAATGGCCGTTCCCGCTCACGATGAAAGAGATTACGAATTTGCGGAAAAGTTTAACATTCCAATTACCCGAGTAATTACCAATCCAAAGAGTGACGAAAGTAAACTCCCCTATTCTGGTCAGGGTACTATGGTTAACTCTGGAGAATACAACGGACTTGATGCGAATGATTGTAAAGTGAAGATCATCGCTGACCTCGAAGCAAAATCAGTGGGCAAAGGTGCAGTTAATTATAAATTACGAGACTGGATTTTTTCGCGGCAAAGGTATTGGGGTGAACCGATTCCTTTGGTCTGGGTATCTTTGGAAGATTTTAAAAAAACAAAAGCTACGGAAGGAATTATCAAAGATTCACTTCCCCAAGAAGCCGTCACCTCAGACAAGGATGGTAAAACTTGGTATGCCCTGCCCCTACCCGCCAGTGAACTTCCTCTAAAACTTCCAGAAGTCGAAAATTATCAACCTGCTGGAACTGGTGAAAGCCCACTGGCCACAATTACAGAATGGCTAGATATTTGGTTTGATTTGGAATCAGGAAGATCTATCTCCCGTGACCAGCCTAAACCCGATGGCGATAATTGGGTCTCTGCTACCCGGGAAACAAATACCATGCCTCAATGGGCCGGATCTTGCTGGTACCACCTTCGATATCTTGATCCAACTAATTCCGAAAATCTTGTCGATCCCCAAAAGGAAGCATACTGGGGAAGCCCAGACTTTTATATCGGAGGTGCCGAGCATGCCGTGCTTCACCTTCTCTATGCTCGTTTTTGGCATCGATTTCTCCACGATGAAGGCGTATTAAAAAACCCTGAACCTTATAAAAAGCTTTTCCATCAAGGCTTAATCCTTGGAGAAGATGGAAACAAAATGTCAAAAAGTGTGGGAAATGTTGTCAGTCCTGATGTGGTTATCGATGCGTATGGCGCTGACTCCCTTCGACTTTTCGAAATGTTTCTAGGGCCTTTAGAAGCAGTAAAACCATGGAGCGAAAAAGGAATCGAAGGCGTTCATCGTTTCCTTCGCAAGGTTCACCGTGAATGCAACAACATAGATAAACACAAAGACACAGAGGAATCTAATAAGGAGACGCTCAAGGTTCTCCACGAAACTATACTCAAAGTAACCGAGGCGGTTGAAGATCTTCGTTTCAATGTTGCGATTTCTCAGATGATGATCCTCATCAATCACTTACAAAAAGCTGAGTCTTACTCACTAGACACGATCAAGTCGTTACTCCAACTTCTTGCCCCTTTTGCTCCTCACTTGGCTGAAGAACTTTGGTCAGAATTAGGCGGGAAACCCTCTATTGTAAATCATCCGTGGCCAGTCGCTCGCAAAGAACTATTGGTAGCGGATGAAATCACCATTGTATTTCAGGTAAACGGAAAATTACGGGGGCAAGGACAATTCCCTAAAGATGTGGATAAAGATACAATCCTATCTGCCGCCAAAGCAGATCTAAAAGTTCAAAGCTTTTTAGAAGGCAAAGAAATTGTCAAAGAAATCTATGTCCCAGGAAAACTTGTCAACTTGGCGGTTAAAGGATAATTCCTCAGCACATGTCCCGCTTCCTGCCCGAAAGTTTTGATGCGAGCCGTCCCCTCGTCCTGATTGCTGGGCAAGGAACTTACCCCATTCTTCTTGCCGAAAGAGCAAGAAAATCTGGTATCCCACTTCGACTGATCGAACTTGGAGGAGAAACTGCATCCGAACTGGTCTCTTCTTTTCCCGTGAGCGAGAGGTCGGCGGTAAAAGTAGGGCAAGTAGGAAAACTCCTCAAAGAACTCAAAAAAATGAAAGCAGGCTATGCAGTGATGGCAGGGCAAGTCACCCCGGGAAAACTATTCAAAGGCTTACACCCCGACTTCAAGGCCATCCGTATACTTGCTGGATTGGAACGAAAAAACGCAGAGACTATCTTCGGTGCAATTGGAGAAGAAATCCATAAAACTGGAGTTCATCTCCTAGACGCTCGAACATTTATGGATGAGGACTTAGCTGAAGAAGGCCTAATGGTCAAAGGAAAGGAAAAAATTGAACTTAAACATCTCAATCACGGAATTGAAATTGCGAGAGAAAATGCAAGATTAGATGTGGGACAGGGAGTTGTGGTAAGTCGTGGTACCGTGCTAGCAGTGGAAGCTTTTGAAGGCACCAACGCGATGCTTGATCGTGCAGGAAATTTTGGAGCAAAAAATTGCCTTTTTATAAAGCTAAGTAAACCCAACCAAGACACTCGTTTTGATGTGCCGGTATTCGGCTTACAAACTCTAGAGGCAATGAAAAATGCTGGTATTGGAAATGCGGTTTTGGAATCAGATGCACTCTTGTTGTTGAACAAAAAGAGTGTGCTCAAGAAATCCCAAAACTTTGGAATTGGATTACAAGGAACTGCAGATTAAGTTCTGCAGATTTCTACAGGGTAGCTTTTGATGTCATCATCAACCACTTTACCAAGGGTAGGGTTTTCAATTCTCAAATTTACTCCATGGTCCTTTTTGGTAGGGATACTTCGTAAAGACCTCCTCATTTACTTCAATCCCTAACCCATATCCATCAGGCAAAGGGAATTCGCCTTTTTCGGGAACAGGTGCATCAGGCACCAATTCATCAGCCATCGGAAATGGATACATAACTCGCTTATCACGATGCGCATATTGAGGATACTCCAACCATCTGGCGGTTTTCCGAGGGAAGCACGAACCGATCAAAGCATCAACTATAGTCTCCAAGGCTGTTCCACTGTTATGAAAAGCAAAAGTTGAAAAGCGACGCTCACAAAAATCAATAATTTTAGACAAACCAGAAAAACCGCCGTGATGACTTATGTCTGCCTGTACTATATCAACACAGTCCCTTCCCAAAAGAGTTCGAAAACCAAGAAAATTCTCTTCGTTTGCACCTGCTGCAATATCCACATAATGCATGGACTTTAGGCGTGAATAGGCTTCGCGGTCTTCAGTTGGAAGTGGTTGCTCAAGCCAAGTTATTCCATGCATGGCTATAGCTTCAGCTAAAAACTCGACAATAGCCGCAGAATAAGATTTGTCTCCCATTCTAAACCAGGCATGAGCATCGAGGCATAATCCCACATTTGGACCAACTGCTTGCTTGATTAACTCTACAGTCTTTAGATCATCCGCGGGGCCAAGCGCAGTTTTAAACTTGTAAGCTTCAAACCCAAGTTCACAAACCGCTGAAGCTTCAGCAGCGTGATCTTCTGCAGATAGATACATGCCTGCACTACCAATGCAAGCAATACTTTCCTGTTTTCTACCGCCAAAAAATTCTGTTACGGAGCAACGATTAACCTTGCCCCACAAATCATACAAAGCAATTTCAACTGCACCTGCTGCCGACCATACATCGTCTCCATGAATATCAATCATTTCCTCGACAAAATTTTCGGGATCAAATAGATCCTGTCCTAAAATTAAGGGAGAAATTTTATCGTTGATCATTTCTACAACTTTTTCAGATGCAGAACCTGGTGCATAGCCAACTAAATTATCATTGGTAACAACACGTAGAACCATTGCATCTCTTTTAAAAATTGTACGGCGACCGCCGTTAAAGGGAAAAGTCGCGGGTTCAGGTAACGGACAACTAAGAAGGTGCGGTTCAATAGATTTTATGATCATAAATAAAAAAAGACTTCCGCCTTCGCCGTGCATCGGGCATACTGGTTCTGTGACCTTTAAAGGTCCAGGTGGGTACCCTCGCAACGCCTTTAGTCTTCCGATTTACGGCCTGACTGCAAACGCCTGTCGATAGATTCCCTTAATGAGTGGAGTAAGGAAAAGAACCAATAAAACTTCTCGAACGATGCAGAAGTCTTAA
>JAOFOL010000050.1 GCA_028042835.1 Opitutales bacterium
CCACTGAAGCACCTAAAGCACTTATATTAAGAGCCACATTGGATGCTCCGCCAGCTACAGACTTTTCTTCTTCTACCGTTAAAACAGGTACCGGTGCTTCAGGTGAAATCCTGCTTACAGAACCCATAACATAACGATCCAACATAACATCCCCAATGACTAGAACATTTAGACTCTTGATTTGTTTGATAAGTTCTTTCATCTATGCTTTGTGATTAAATTGAATTATCTAAGGTATGCGTTTTTATTCTGCTTAATTGCGTTAGGTATACAAGGATGCAAAGAAAGTAATGTAGAAAATAAACCTCTACGTTCAGGTAATTTAAAAAAACAATTTTTTGATCTCAATATTGGTAAGACTGGCTTGAGGGTTGAGGTCGCTGTGTTACCTGAAGAAAGAGCTAAAGGTTTAATGTTTCGGAAATCTATGGGATCAAATGAAGGTATGCTTTTTATTTTTAAAAAAGGGACAAAGCAAAGCTTTTGGATGAAAAATACGAGAATCCCTCTTGATATTGGTTATTTATCGTCAAAGGGTTCATTAGTTGAAGTTCATAAAGCAAAACCTTTTGATACATCAGGTGTTCCTTCACGATCAAGTGATATAAAGTTCGTTTTAGAACTTAACGAAGGGGCATATAAAAAACTTGGCATTAATATCGGTAGTAAGATTAAAATGAACAAGATTTCAAAGATTTTGCAACTTCGTGGATTTAGTCCCGAAAATTATAACATCTTTCCAAATTAGTTATTTGTAACCGTTTGGATTTTTACTCTGCCAACGCCAAGCGTCTCTAAGCATATCAACTAAATCGTGCTGAGATTCCCAATCAAGCAATGCTTTAGCGTAAGAAGGATCTGCCCATGCTTCCGTCACATCTCCAGACCGCCGCTCTGTAATTTCATAAGGGATGCTTATACCATTGGCTTCCTCAAATGCACTAATGACTTCAAGTACCGAAGAACCCTTTCCTGTTCCTAAATTACAAACAAAACTAGTATCCGACTTGTCCAAAATATTGAGTGCCTTTAGGTGGGCATCAGCTAAATCAACCACATGTAGATAATCACGCACAGCAGTTCCATCTCTCGTAGGATAATCGTTACCGAACACTCTGAGCTTTTCCAATTTCCCAGTAGCAACTTGGCAAACAAAAGGGACTAGATTATCGGGAATACCATTGGGATCTTCTCCGATCTCTCCACTTTTATGAGCTCCCACTGGATTAAAGTAGCGCAAGATTCCACATTTGAATGCAGAATCAGATAAAGCAAAATCATTAATAATGCCCTCCATCATGTACTTCGTTCGTCCATAAGGACTTGATACATCACCTACAGGAAAATCTTCGGAGATGGGTACCTTACTTGGTTCACCGTAAACAGTACAAGAGGAGCTAAAGACCAAGTTTTTAACCCCAAAACGCTTCATTACTTCCAACAAGATAACGGAACCAGAAACATTATTGTGATAATATTTGAGCGGATTCTCAGTTGATTCACCAACCGCCTTCAATGCAGCAAAATGTACGACTGATGAGATATCTTGATTTTCAGAAAATACTCGATTTAAGAGTTTATCATCGGCTATATCACCTTCCACGATAACCGGATTTTTACCCGCGATTTGACTAACCCGCAGTAGAGACTCAGGAGATGAATTTGAAAAATTATCAACTACGATTACTTGGTGATCCGATTGCAAAAGAGCTAAGACCGTATGACTACCAATGTAGCCTGCGCCCCCGGTAACAAGTACTTTATTCATCGACTTCCTTTTGAGACGGAACGAAGGGTTGAAAGAATAATTTCCATATCTAGAACTAATGATGCATGCTTTAGGTAATACAAGTCATAAGAGAGCTTTTCCTCGGATTCACTTAAATCAGAAGCGTAGCTAAAACGAATTTGAGCCCAACCAGTCAGACCAGGTTTCACCAGATTCCTCGCGTACCAAAAAGGGACTTTCTCATTCAACTCCGCCTGGAATTCAGGTCTCTCTGGTCGAGGGCCAACCACAGACATTTCACCCTTAATGATATTCCAAAATTGAGGAATTTCATCAATCCTCCAATTTCGCAAAAATTTACCAATTTTAGTAACTCTTGAATCCTTTTTCTTGGCCCATTGGGCACCATCACCCTCAGCTCCTTTTTTCATAGTTCTGAGTTTTATCATCGAATAAGGACGCCCCAAATACCCGGTACGTTTCTGTATGTAAAAGAGCGGAAATCCTGATTCTAAACCTATCAGAATTAAAGCTAACCCAAGAATGGGAAAAAACAAAACCAAACCCGTAATCGAGATCAAGAGGTCCATAATTCGCTTCATCCAATGAATTAAGGGGTTTTTTATGTGCAGGTCTACTTGTGCAAGCCAAGATCTATCGACATCATGTGGTGGAATCTTATCTAAATAACGCTCCCAAAAATCAACAATTCCTATTACCCGGGTGCCGTTTTGCATAAGGGTGAGAATGTCCAATTCACTTAAAGACAACGATTCATCGATCACCAATAAATCTATTTTCTGATCAATACATAGGTCTTCAATTTTCTTGCTAGACCCATCAGGAGGTTGAACCCACTCAAATGCCTCCTCTTTTTGTGACAAGGCTTTCCGAATCTGAAGCCGCTTCGACTCAGAAACAAGAAGGACCACTTTATTCCGATATTTTTTAATTAAGAGAGATAAAAGTGCAGAAAATGCAAAAGTGAACAGGGAAGTGTAGCAGGTAATTTTTAAAATAGCCCACCTTCCCACAAAGCTATATTCGAATATCCAAACAATAAGTACGAGGGCAATACTGGCCAAAAGAGCAGATACAAAGTATAAAATGAGATGCCGCATCGATAATTGAAAAAGTCTCCTGTCAGAAATACCGATCATTTCACCCAAAACTAAAAACGAAACGGAAAAGCAAAAAGCATAGAAAAAATGTTTCTCCCTAGAAATGAGAGATAGCATTTCGGTAGGTGGCGAAAAATAGACAGGGATAATGTAAGCCACGACCAAAGCAACCAAAGCATTAACTAATAACTTTGATCCCTTGCTAAAATTCCAATTCATTATGTTTTTACTTTATTCATAGGCTTAAGCAATCGCCTCCAACCATCTCTCCACATGATGTTCTCGAATGTAACTATTCTCAATCTTTATTCGATTAGCAGAAGAAAGATGACCGGGAAACTCCTTCTTGATTGACTCATTAATTGCATCAACAAGCTTCCCCGCATTTTCAGGCTCGATGGTTAGATGATTTTCAAAACCCTTAAGTAAATTAAGTGCCTCCCCTGCTCCTCCGTAGATAAAGAATTTGCCGGTCGATAAATACTCATACAATTTTGAAGGAACCGCTCCACTGAAATCAAGATTAAGTTGAGCATACAGTATGTCACTTTCCGAATAGACATTTAATAGCTCATTCCAAGGCAATGAACCAAGAAAGTTTACATTCAATAATTTTTTTTCTTCCTTAAGCTTTTTTACTGCCAATAAATTCTCTCCCGCTCCTACAATGTTGAAGATTATATTTGGGCAGTAACTTGCCGCCTCTACAAAAGTGGACAAGTTTTGCGGGATTCCAATATTTCCAATGTATGAGATTGTTAATTGCTTATTTGCTTTAGGTAAGGGTGGCGAAATCGCTGAAAGCTTTTGAAAGTTTTCCAGCGAAATCCCATTGGGGAGTAAAAAAGGGGATTGCTTCGTAAAATTTAAAACTTCCGAGCAATATTTATATTCACATGAATTCGTAACTGAAATAGCGGAAAATAAGTTCACTTTTCTTTTAGCTAAGAACCTAAAAACAAATTTAGCCACTCGCTGTATGTAAGATTGCTCGGATAAATATTCCCATGTGAGATCGCGAACATCTAGGTAAGTGGCTTTTGCCAATTTTCTTGGCATAAGAAAAAGTAAAAACATTGATGGGATGCTTATAAGTACCTTATTGTGTTTTCTTTTCTTAACTGCATGGAACAATTTAAATGCATTGACCGTCTCTTTGATCGCACGTCCAAAAAAACCTGGGAATATAAGGGGACATGACTTGATTACATAACCAAATTGATTCAATTCAGACCGTTCATTTTTATTAGAAAGAGAGTAAACTGAAACTTGATATCCATTGGCTTGAGCAACATGAAGAAAGGAAAGCATTCGATTTCCCGCAGCCAACTCCTGCCTAAGAGGGTAACTCATAACAATGGCCAATTTTTTTTTATAGCTAGACACTTCCATATTCCTCAATAAAAAAATCTCGTAGAAGCCCTACCTGCTTGAAGAAAAACATCGATCGATAAGGTAGTGACAATTTTTCCAAAAGCTTCGGCGAAGGTCGACTTCCCCATCTCCCCTCTTCCTACTATGACTTCTACCTTCAGTAAAACTTTGCCTCCTTTTTCCAAAGACCATAACCTGCCCTCTTTCAAAATATTGATTTCAATATCGGGGTGTAAAATGAAACGGGCAACCCCTTCATTGCAGGAAGATGACTTAACCTGATCGGAAACCAAAAGTTCATTCCCATCTAACTTCCAAGTCCTTTGGTGAACCGGATTACCCGGCAAGCGGTTTACATAGCCATTATGAGAAGACCTGACAGTTTGAGGGTTGCCATGCATATCACATGCCTTGTCGACAATATTGGCACGGCGAGCAACGCGAAAAGCACCCCATACTTCTGAGGAATCCATATCTTCAAGGGTAACAGTGCTATGAGATTTTGTTCCGCGCTCAAAAAGCCGTTGCTGGTTATTTTCGTAGGTTGATGTTCCCCCATTCACTATAATTCGGTGCTCTTGTAGTGACATTTCAAAAGAGAGTGTATCAGCATGAGCGTGACCTGCTAAGTATGATGCTCCAATCGACCCAACATCAAGAAGAGCGGAAAAGTTATCATTAGCCATGCGACAGAAACCAGAGTAATGGAGGTCAATACTGTCTTTTTGATTATGTGAAATTTCTTCAATACCCAAATTTTTTGCGTAGTTATAAAGGGCACTCAAGTTTAAGCAAGAACCCAAATTTGCGTCATTAAAATAAGAAATTTCTCCATTTGGGTGAGTCATGGATTTCAACCATGTAACCATTTGTGCGGCCTTTATTCGAAGTTTCTCTGACAATCCACCCTCGATGTAATTGCAGGGTTTATAAAATCCTAGAATGTTTAATAAATCGAGAATATCTTCTAAAACAACTGCATGATACATAGTGCTTTTCTCAAAATGCCCACCATCCTGAAGGATTTGTTCTTCAACTTCTTCTTCTAAAATTTCGCACCCCATATGGAGCCATTTATTTGCGCCTTGTCCCTTGAAATATAATCCTGCAAAAATAAGAGCTTTGGCATTCGCCAAAAGATGGTTTCCCTTCATGTGTTTTTCCAACCTCTTGCTTAACCAGCTCGATTGAATTGCTAAACTTTCCCGACATGCCGAGTTCAGCTCATTGCCTTGGATAGACCACTTTATCCAATTAACAATTCGCAAAGAAGTGGGATATGGGTCCCAGGCATCACCTTGGAACTGCACATTCTTTACAATCCAGTCTGAAAGCAAAAAATGATACTTTTCACTATTAGAATTCCCGGCTTCACTATTGAGATAATCAAAATAATGTAGATTGTACCTCCAAAGCTTACTCATTTCAGGGGCTTGCCAAGTGATATCTTTTAATTTCCTCTCAACATTTAAAAAGTTAAATACCTGGAGATCTGACATTGACTTTTCTTTTGTTGGTGCCGAGCACCATTTGCCATTAGGAAGACTTGTTTCATGAGGTATTTGCTTAATACCTTTTGGTTTTCTCAGAATGAACCAAATTCTCCCGAACACCTGAACAGGTTTCAAATAACGAATTGTGTTCCAATAGAGGAAAAGAAATTTCAAGAATGTAGAATTTTTTCTAAATGCATAAGGATTCTTTTACCCGCTTGCCCATCCCACTTTTCTGGAATACCACCCCTTTTCCAATTGCCCGCAAAAAGCTTATCCATAAATGGCTTTAAAGCCTGAGGCTTTGTTCCTACCAGTTCATTGGTTCCGATCGAAATCGTTTCAGGCCGCTCGGTTGAATCCCGCAGGGTCATGCATGGAACGTCCATCACAGTAGCTTCCTCGGTAATCCCTCCAGAATCAGTGATTACGGCTTTTGCATTTTTCACCAGATATGTAAATTCTAGATAAGGCTGAGGTTCAACTAAGATAATATTTGATGGAATGCCGCCCATTTCCGTCAACTTTTTCGCAGATCGAGGGTGAACTGGGAAAATAACAGGTAATTCTCTCGCACTATCCCCGATTGCTTGCAGTAAATCGTGAAAGTCATCGGTTTGATCAACATTAGTCGGGCGGTGCAAGGTAAGAACAAAATAAGATTTTACAGCGAGCTCAAAGTCTTGCCAAAAATCAGGACATCGCACCCGGTCGATATGATGAAGCAAGGTATCAATCATAGTATTTCCGACGAAGAAAATCCTGTCTTTTGAAATCCCTAAAGAATGTAAATTTTGGTTAGCCGTTTCACTGGTGGTAAAAAAATAATCACTTATTGAATCTGTCACCATTCGATTAATCTCTTCAGGCATCGAGCAGTCCATTGATCGAATTCCAGCTTCTATATGCCCCACTTTCACCCCTTGTTTTTGAGCTGTTATCGTACACGCCATGGTAGAGGTTACATCTCCTACAACGATACATAAGTCTGGCGGATTTTGTTGTAGCAGTTTTTCATACCCAATCATAATTCCTGCAGTTTGCTCAGCTTGCGTACCAGAGCCAACCTCCAGATTCACATCCGGATGAGGAATCCCTAATTGCTCAAAGAAAGTACCTGACATTCTTGGATCATAATGCTGTCCAGTATGAACCAACCTAAATTCAAATTTTGAAGTGGCATTTCCACTCATCCTTTTAGCAAGAAAAAGTGAGGCGACCTTCATGAAATTTGGCCGTGCTCCAACAATTAAATCAATCTTCTTGGTGGAAATATTCACCTACAACTTATTATTAATTTACAACACATTTTTTAATGAAGATTTTTTAAATTTAATAGCATTTTTTTCAATAATGAACCATGAGGCTAAGGCTAGTAGAAAACTGTAACTAAGAGCCAGTCCAATACTAGGTGTTTTCAATATCAAAAGAAGATTTATAATCGGCATATGCCAAATATAAAGACCATAACTCAGGTCGAATTTAATCAAGAATGGTGGAAGAAAAAAGGCTGCCCATAAAATCAAACCCGAGTAGAATATAAAATATAGCAAGCCAAGTTTATTCCCACTACTTTCTAGCCATAGGCCACCATATTCACCATGTATGATCCAAACCATTGGCAGGACTAGAAGAATTAAATAAGGTAAGACATCCTTTAAAAAGCGAAAGTACTTAACTGAGAGAATACCAAGGCCAAACATCCAACCCCACACAACAGGGGTAAGGCATAAGTAATCATATGCTGATTTATCAGCGTAAATTAGTTCACCGAGAAGATCTTCACCCAGTGCATAGAAAAAAAAAGAGGCAAAAATAAAGAGACATAAAGAGTGACGAAATTTTTTTTCACAAAATACTAGCAGAGGAATAAATAAATAAAAAAGGATTTCTGTTGTGATAGTCCAAAGTGCACCATTGATAACTCCGACACCAACATCATTAAACTGACTAGGGTTAAAAGCTTGAAAAATTGTAATTTGGCCACAAAACCAGAGGAGAACTAATGGGAAATGTTCAAATAAGTAACCCCAGCCTTTTGCAAAGCAAAGTATCAACACACCACCAATTGCGACAAAAAAAAGAGCAGGAAATAATCGTAAACAACGGTTTTGAAAATAATGAGTCGGAGAAGTAAACTGGTAAGAAGAATAAATCAAAAAACCACTGACAAAAAAAAAGGCAGGCACACCCGGGAAATGCTTAAGGATTCCAGGCACATTGCTTCCAAGATGCTGACTTGAATGCTGAAAGATTACTTGGACGGCAAAGATAAGGCGTAACAGATCAAGATTGTTTTCTTTGGGAAAGTGGAAAGGGTTACAAACTTTCAAAGAATTTTATCGTAACTACGACTTACTAAGTTGACTTGAAAGTTCGATACATACCTTGGAGACTTCTTCAATTTCATTAAAAGGTATGGGAGGATCCAAACTTTTCTCAATGGATTCCACGAAGCACTTAACGCAATGATTTTGGCCTTTGTCTTGTCTCCATAAGTTCATTTTTGAGAAACCCTTCCATCCAAATCCCCGAAGAGAACGAAAATTGTCTAATTGTAAAATTCCTCCTTCACAAAAAACCTCAAGTTTTTCTTTAGGGAAAGCCTTTGAACCATTGGCAAAATAATGAATCGTTCCAATCGATTGATCATCAAAACATAGTTGAATCGTAAAAGTATCAAGCGATTCATTATTTGTTGAAACGCATGTGAATGAGGTAATATTTTCCCCGGCTAAAAACCTCAATAAGTCAACAAAGTGACAGGCTTCTCCTAATAACCGTCCACCCCCTATATCAAGATCTTGGATCCAGTGCTCTAAAGGAATCTCACCCGCATTCACGGTCATAATAAATGCTTTTTTACCTTTTTTATCTGCAAGGAGAGACTTAATTTTTTGAATATGAGGTGAGAAGCGACGATTAAAGCCAACCATTAGGCGAACTCCCTCGGCATTATTTTTCCAGTATTCCTTGGAAATTGCATCCAATTCAGAAGCAAACAGGCATAGTGGTTTCTCTACAAATACATGCTTGCCTGACTGTAAACCTTTTAGCACAAAATCAGCGTGGGTGTTATGCTTAGTGGCAATAACTATAATCCGGCAATTGGGATCTTCAAATATAGAATCAACATCAGTGGTCGTTTGAGCAAAACCAAATTTCTTTCCTGCATACAAACCATTGACTCCTTTAGTTGAAGCTATACTGCGAAGAGGAATACCTGTATCTTTAAAGGCAGGGATTAAAATTTTGGATGCGTAATTACCAGCGCCAATCAAGCTGACTTTTAAGTCTTTGATGCATGATTCCTTATCAAGGTTTTCAGACTTTTCTAATAAGATCGTTTGGTCTTGTTTGCCATCTCCCGACGAATCATAGGTCAGTAAGATACCAAGTGAATCCTCATCACTTGAGAGTAAACCGTATGCATCCACAGAGTAGGAAATATCAAATCTATGAGAGATTAATGGCGTTACATCCAACTTCCCCATCTCCATCATATCTAAGATAGCCTCAAAATTTCTTTGCTCAGTCCATCGAACATAACCAATTGGATAATCGTTTCCACCTTCTTCATAGCTTGGATCATATCGACCAGGTCCGTATGAACAACTCACCTGAAAACTCAATTCTTTTTCAAAAAAATCATCACGGGACAGTTGTAAACCAGTGACTCCAACTAGAATAATCCTACCACGTCTTCTACTCATTTTTGCAGCATAGCTAACAGGGTCGTTACTTTGACTCGCAACAGTTATAATAACTGCATCTGCCCCGCGGTTACGTGAAAAATGCATCGCCTCATTTACGGGATCTTCGGAAACGGAAAGGTTATAAACCTCAGCTCCAAAGTCGGAAGCTAGCTTCAACCGACTCTGATTATAATCCAGGGCCAGCACACGACATCCTTGAGCCCGCAGTAATTGAACAGTGAGCAGTCCAACCATGCCAACGCCATAAACCACGACACTTTCCCCTAATGTTGGCTGAGCTAACCGAATAGCCTGTAAAGCAATCGACCCGAGAACAGTAAAGGATGCTTCTTCATCAGATACAGATTCTGGAATCCGAGCACAAAGGTTTTGGGCAACGCTTACAAATTCGGCATGCTTTCCATTACTCGCAACCCGATCACCCACCTTAAAGCCGGTTACTTTTTTACCTAAATCATGAATTCGCCCAACATTGCAGTACCCCATAGGTAAGGGCCGGTCGAGCTTTGCCA
>JAOFOL010000051.1 GCA_028042835.1 Opitutales bacterium
CTAAAACAATCACATTGAGATTAAAGGAAGATAAGTATCAGAGATTTAGGCAATTGGCGAAATGCGTTAACCGCTCAATTTCCAATTTTATAGAAAATGCGGCATTGAGATTTATAGAAGAAGAGGAGTATCTGGATGATTTTGAAAATGATGAAATATTATCCAATAAGGATTTAATTGGTTCCATCCAACGGGGGTACGAAGAGTCTGTTGAAGGGAAGGGGAAGTTGATTGAGTTATAAGATCATTGAAACTCCTGAATTTTCAAAATGTTTAAGAAAACTAGACTCTTTTGATCTGAAATTTATACAAAATAAATTAGAAGATAATGTTTATCCATCTCTGCATCAAAATCCAGAGTTTGGAGTAAACATAAAAAAGCTAAGAGGGTACAAACCCCAGATTTGGCGATACAGGGTTAGGAACTACTGAATATTCTATACCTTAGATTTAGAGAATCGATCAGTATTTCTAGTTTCTATCGATAAAAGAAAGATTGCTTACAAGAGAAGGTAATTATTTGCCCGTGTAATTTGGACTGCAAATTAACCTCTATCGATCAGCTATCTTTCAGAAAGCTTTTCAAAACTCTTTGAAGTTTAGATCAAAAATAAATTATAAAGAGTTGGCTGGAATACCTAATATTTTATCATCCAGCCATTCAACTCTTTCGCAATTATGTACGACCCAACCGATCGGGCAGTTCCTTTCAGTTATGAAATCTTTGAGAGCTCTTAAATCTCGTCTGTTTATCTTTTGGGTGAATTTTATTTCAATGGGCAGTATTCCTTTAGCAGATTCGATAATCAGATCAATTTCTGCCCCTGCACCAGTACGATAATAATACGGTTGGAAGATCAGTCCGGTTTGCTGAAATCCTTGAATAGCACAATTAACTTCGAAAGCATTCTCTTGCGTTCGTTTGTATTCTTCCATATTCTTTTTCTATGACTAAAACAATTACATTGAGATTACAGGAGAATAAATATCAGAGACTCAAGCAATTGGCTGAATACGATAACCGCTCAATTTCCAATTTTATAGAAAATGCTGCTTTGCGATTTATTGAGGAAGAGGAGTATCTGGACGATTTTGAAAATGATGAAATATTATCAAATAAAGAACTAATGGATTCCATCCAACGAGGGCACGAAGAGTCTATTGAAGGGAAGGGGAAATTGGTTGAGTTATAATATCATCAAAACTCCTGAGATTGCTTAACTTTAAAGATTCATACTTAGACCAAATTATAGATCACGCGACTTATCCGTAACTATGCCGAGAGAATGTCATTCAAAACTTTTAAATTATGAGTTTTGATATTTGAAGGTAAAATCACTTTACTTAGCTTAGTTTATTGGCTAAACTAAATTTATGAAAGTTATAAATATGCATGATGCCAAGACTCAACTCTCTAAGTTAGTGCGTGAAGCTTCAAGTGGTGAACCTTTCCTGATTGCTAAGGCAGGGAAGCCAATTGTGAAAGTTGAAAAGTTTGAAGAACCTAAAGAAATTAAAAGGCTAGGGTTTATGCTCGGTGAAGGAAAGGTTCCTGATAATTTTAATTCTATGGGTTCAAGTGAGATTGAAAGTATGTTTTACGAGAATAAGTGAACTTTCTTTTAGATACCCATATTCTGATTTGGGCGGCAATTTCACCTCATAAAATTTCATCTGAATTAGCTAGTTTACTTTCCGACCCAAGTAACCATTTGTATTTTAGCTCTGCCAGTATTTGGGAAATATCTATAAAGGAGAGTTTAGGGAAAAGAGATTTTAAGATTAGCTCAAAGAAATTACACGGCGGACTGATAGAGAATGGTTATAAAGAAATAAAAGTCTCTGCTTTACATGCGATGGAGGTCATAAAACTTCCTTTTATTCATCGAGATCCGTTCGATCGTATTTTGGTTGCGACAGCAATTTGGGAAAATATGCCCTTATTAACCAATGACAGCACATTTTCACCTTACCATTCATTGGTCAGAGTATTGTAGTTAGTGTTGTGGGTAATGAAAATTACTCGAATTACTTTTGAAAACTTGTAACCATGGATTTAAACAAACTAGCCAAAATTTGTTCTTTAAATCTTATGAACTTGGTCAAAAACACCCTGATGCACTTTGGGACTGCCAAGATATTCCTCTTGTTGGGACGATTCAGTAAACCTTCTGCTCAGATGTTATCTTGGGAAGATACTTATCGAGAAATGGCGGCAAGTGATGAAGATTGGTCTGACTGGGATGTAACAGTCAACGATGGGTTGGATGGGGATAAAATGAAAGCCAAAATCGATAAATTTGCCGGTATTGCTGATAAAAATTTGAGTACTGAAGAGATTATGAACCTAACCAGAGAATAGTTTTTTAACTTCGTAGATTCCAATGTTATCACATTTTCACTGGCGAGTAAGCTAGATTCTCCTCCTGCACACTTCATTCACATAACCGGCATATGTCTTTGAATTATTTTCTAAACTTAGAACTAATCAGTCCATCCAAATAATTGTTTGGTTGATGAAATTTCGGGAAATTAAAATGCTTTTTCCAAAATTGACTAATTTGCAATTTTCTGTTATTCAAGCTCTAATTCCATGACACCATCCATTTACAGTTTATTTGTTTTAGGAGCTATTCTAACCTGTATCATTACCCCAATTATCAGGCACTTGGCCTTGCAAAAAGGGTTCGTTGATTGCCCCCAGCGTGCCCGTAAAGTTCATCAACAAGCCACTCCAAGACTTGGCGGTGCTGCGATCCTACTCTCTTTTCTTTCCGTTATCTGTTTAGCGGGTTTTTCTGTTCCTCAAGTTCGCGAATTGATGTGGGGAAACAATCCCATTCTTGGATACATTCTCCTTGGGTCGATAGGAATTTTCGTCATCGGGTTTTTGGATGACCTCGCCAGACTTGCCCCCAAAACCAAGTTATTGGGAGAATTTTTGGTTGCTGGATTGGTGGTATGGGGAGCCAATTTATCATTTACTGAGATCCAGTTTTTGGGGCTAGGGTCAGTTAACATTCCAGCATTGCTAGGATTCGGATTAGCCACTTTTTGGATCGTTGGTATGGCTAATGCCGTAAATCTGATTGATGGTTTAGATGGTCTTGCTTCCGGTATTACGCTTGCTGGATTGGTAGCCGTCTCTGTGGTTGGCTACCTTGGAGGGATTACTAGTGTAACATGGATGTCGACCCTTCTAATTGGGTGTTTGCTTGGATTTTTGGTTTACAATAGTCGTCCCGCGTCCATCTTTTTGGGGGATTGTGGTAGTCTGACTCTCGGCTATCTTGCCGGTTGTTTAACATTATTGGCGAGCTTCCGTGAGGGTGGAGTACTTGATGGAATCTTTCCTGTGCTTGCATTTGCCCTACCTATTCTGGATTGTGTTTTTGCTATCTTCCGTAGAATGATGAGAGGCCGATCTCCCTTCTCTCCCGACATGGAGCATTTTCACCATCGATTGATGGCAAAGGGGCTCTCCCATGGAAAGGCAGTGCTAGCAATGTGGGCGATGGCCGGAAGTTGCTCATTGGTCGCCATTGCGGCGGCATTCGGAAAGGGCGATCAGTTATTTGCTGTATTTGTATTCTTTGGGATGGGCGGATTCATTCTCCTTCGCTATCTTGGTTACTTCCGTTTTGAATTCTTTGGGGAAGGTCTCTCTTCTTTGATAAACGATCGCAAGAGCACGAAGTCCATTGAGCAAGCAATCAAAGATGCTGAAGGTATGGTAGTTGGGCTGGACTCACTTGATAATGTCCAGTCATGTATTCAGAAAGCGAGTGAAGGTATGCAGTTTCATGAAGCTGAGGTCACTTTTTATTCTACCAATGGCAGGCTTGGTTCGAATTTCGATATTGAAAATCCAGCTATTGGTAAGGTTGTCAGGTGGGTGGATCCTCAGCAAAATGGATATTTTTCCAGGGATAAAGAATTTGTTGCGGAGTTCCAAATATCTGGTAGGAATTATTCATACGGTAAAATTCGATATGTTTTTATGGATGGTCGAAGCAGTTTGAGCGTACAGGATGAAGTGCTCTTAGAGCGTGTTCATGATGCTTTTGCCTTACTTGCTGGTAGGTTGAGAAAAACAGATTACAAAGTTTAACCTAACATACTTATAAAAGTATTTAGATTTTCAAAAGCATTCTCCATCTTAAGCTCAAGGGTAAAGAGGAGGATGTTTTTTTTATTTCCACTGCTGCTCATTGGGATGTGTCTAGAAACTTTAAGTGTTGGAATGGTGATACCGGCAGTGGGAATATTACTTCAACCCGATTATTTATCACAATTTCCACGGGTAGATCACATATTGTCGTATTTGGGGGACCCGAAGGGAGATCCACTTGTAATCATGGGTCTGCTTTCATTGGCAGGTATTTTTACTATCAAAAATATTTTCCTGTTCTTTCAGATTTTGTACCAAGGAACCTTTGTGTTCAGTGCTCAACGAGAGGTTGCGGCCAATCTTTTTCGAAATTATTTATCCAAACCTTATAGCTTTCATTTGCAGACAAATAGCTCTGTTTTGATTCGTAATTTAACAACAGAAATTAACAGTTTCTGTCAGTATGTGTTAATGCCTATATTAAATCTTACAAGTGAGGTTTTGGTTGTTTTGGCTCTTTTGATTTTGTTACTATTTGTGGAGCCAATTCCAACCTTATGCCTTGGCCTTTGCTTAATTGGAATTGCTTCGATTTTTTATCGTTTTACAAACTCAAAAGTTGCTCGTTGGGGAAAAGCAAGGCAGGTGGCAGATGAAGAGAAAATTAAATGTCTGCAGCAAGGTTTTGGGGGAATCAAGCAGATCATGCTTGGCCAGAATCTTGATTACTTTTTACGCATTTTCCAACGGCCCAATATTGTGTCTGGTTTAATGACAAAAAAGGAATACATTTTTCAATATTTACCAAAGCAATTTATAGAAATTTTAGCCATTTCAGGTTTGGTTGGCGTCTGTTTGTTCATGGTATTTCAAGAGCGCTCAGGGCTTGAGGTTATGGCGATGCTTAGTTTGCTTGCGACTGCTGGTTTCAGGTTGATTCCAAGTTTCAGCAGGATCCTTAAAAACCTTCAATCCATACGCTTTGGTTGGGCAAGCGTTGATGTGCTTACTGAGGAGTTTGGGGAAGTTGAAAATAGAGATAAAATATCTTCTAAGATAGAAAAAATTGAGCCAGCATCCTTTACTGATAATTTTAGCCTAAAAAACATTGCCTTTAGTTACGGTCTAAACAATGAGGAATTATTAAGCGACCTAAACTTCGAAGCTAAAAGGGGAGAATGTATTGGCATTGTTGGAGAGAGTGGGGTGGGTAAAAGTACCTTAACCAACCTTCTTCTTGGCTTAGTTTCTCCATCTTCAGGCATTATGGAAGTGGATGGTTGCAGAATAAAAGCAGAAAATATACGGTCCTGGCAACAAATGATAGGATATGTTCCACAGGAAATCTATCTTCTCGACGATACGATAAAGCACAATATTGCCTTTGGGATTAATGAAGCGGTCATTGATCACTCGCAGGTCAGAGAGGTTGTGGAAAAGGCTGGAATTCAAAAGTTTATTAGTTCTTTAGATGAAGGTCTAAATACTAAAATAGGGGAGCGTGGGGTGCGTTTAAGTGGAGGTCAGCGACAAAGAATCGGAATTGCCCGAGCCTTGTATCAAAACCCTCAGGTTCTTATTCTTGATGAATCCACGAGTGCCTTGGATGAAAAAACAGAGGAAGGAATCATTGAAGAATTGCGGTTGATGAAGGGCAAGGTCACGATGATCATAGTTGCACATCGCCAAAGTACACTTCAGTTTTGCGACAGGATTTACAAAATGGAAAGTGGAAGGTTAGAACTATTGGGGTAAAAGTATTAATATTACATTTAGATAAATAATAACATGGAAATTAATGGATCTAAAATTTTGGTCATTGGCGGAGCGGGCTTCATTGGAAGTTTTGTTGTTTCCGAATTACTTAAAACGAATGTGGGTAAAGTTATTATTTACGATAACTTTGCTAGAGGGAAGCTGTCAAATGTCTCGGGAAGCCTGAGTGATCCGAGATGCGAAATTTACCCAAACGGTGGTGATGTTCGGGATATAGATATTTTAAATGATGCGATGCAGGGGTGTGATGCAGTTATTCATCTTGCAGCGATGTGGCTCTTGCATTGTAAAGATTTTCCTCGTACCGCTTTTCATGTAAATATCGAGGGAACCTTTAATGTGCTTGAGGCTTGCGTAAAAAATAAAATCAAGCGCTTGGTTTATTCTTCTTCCGCTTCTGTATATGGCGATGCATCTGAGGTTCCAATGACTGAAACTCACCCTTTCAATAACAAAAATTTCTATGGAGCGTCCAAAATTGCCGGTGAAGCGATGTGTCGTGCCTATTACGATCGTTATGGACTGAGTTACGTCGGACTGAGATACATGAATGTTTATGGTCCTCATCAGGACCAAACTGCGGCATACACGGGAGTCATTCCAATTATGCTTAATAAAATTGATGCAAACGAAGCACCTACGATAAATGGAGATGGTACTCAGGCATATGACTTCATTGATGTTGAAGATGTCGCTCGTTGCAATATTTGTGCTTTGGAGTCTGACGCAACGGACGAATTTTATAATGTCGGTACTGGTGTGCAGACTAGTATAAAAGAGCTTTGCGACACCATTTTGGATCTGAGGAAATCAGATTTGAAAGTTACCTATAATCCTTACAGCGAAGACGACGCACGGAGACTTGTTCAAAATCGTATTGGTTGCCCTAAAAAAGCATCTGCCGATCTAGGATTTACCTACAGGTATGATCTGCGAACCGGCTTGCAGAGGCTGGTCGATTGGAGGGCAATCCACAAACCTGAAGAATTTTGAATATCCCAATAGCCAGAACGAATCTTTTAGATTCTGAAATTAATTCAGTTTTAGATCCTCTCAAGTCAGGATGGCTTGTTCAGGGTCCTAAAGTTAAGGAGTTTGAAGATAAGTGGTGTGCATTTACGGGTGCACAGCACTCAATTGCTGTCACCTCATGTACAAGTGGCTTACATCTTTCTCTTGCAGCTTCAGGTTTTGGTCCAGGGGATGAAGCAATCGTTCCTGCTTTTACTTGGATTTCTACCGCAAATGTAGTTGAGCATTTGGGTGGAAAAGTTGTTTTTTGCGATATCGATTCAAAGACCTTTAACATTGATATTGCTCAGATTGAATCAAAGATTACCGAGCGAACGAAAGCTATTCTTCCGGTACACCTTTTTGGTCTTGCTGCGGATATGGATCCGATTCTTACATTGGCTGAAAAACACAATTTGTTCGTTGTGGAAGATGCCGCTTGTGGATTTGGATCGAAGTACAAGGATGAGCATGTCGGGACTTTGGGTGATACTGGATGCTTTAGTTTTCACCCGCGCAAAGCTATCACCACGGGCGAAGGAGGAATGGTTACAACAAATGATTCCAATCTTGCCGACAAAATTCGTCGACTGCGAGACCACGGTGCTGCCATGACTGATTTGCAGCGCCATCTTGGTGCACGTCCTTATTTATTAGCAGATCATCCTGATGCTGGTTACAACCAACGGATGACGGATTTGCAGGCCGCAATTGGCTCGGCTCAAATGGATAGAGCCGAAGGCATTGTCTCCGAAAGACAAGGACTTGCAAAAAAATATGACGATGCCTTTGCTAATCTTGATTGGTTGAAAACGCCTTTTCGGGGTGATGATTTTGAGCACGGATACCAGAGTTATCCCTGCTTATTCATGCCAAAGGATATCAGTCTTGAGTCTGTAAAAAAAATCAATGCCCAGAGAAATCAATGGATGGACGATTTGCAAAAAAAGGGCATCTCCACCCGTCCCGCTACTCATGCCGTTCACATGTTGAGTTTCTACAGGGAGAAATACCAGTTGAGCCCCGAGGATTTTCCCAATGCATATGCTGCAGATCAATGTAGCATTTCCCTTCCTCTTTTTCACGGAATGGAACAGAGCGAGCAGGATTTTGTAATCGAGAAAATGTTAGAATTTAAAAGTTAATGTGTGGAATTGTTGGTCAGTTAAACTTTGACAACACTCCAGTTTCACCAGTCATTCTCAAAAAGATGACTGATGTAATCAAACATCGTGGGCCAGATGGAGAAGGGCATTGGATAGATGAAAATGTTGGTCTTGGCCATCGCCGACTATCTATTATTGATCTTTCTCCAGCGGGTCATCAACCAATGATATCTGCGGATTATCGATACGTTCTTACTTACAATGGGGAAATTTATAATTTTCTCGAATTAAGAACAGAATTGGAAGCGAAAGGCTATTGGTTTCGCTCTCAAAGCGATTCTGAGGTTGTCCTTTCAGCTTTAGCAGAATGGGGCTCCGAAGCACTTTTGAAGTTCAACGGAATGTTTGCTTTAGCCTTTTGGGATCGCAAAGAAAAGAAACTATTACTTGCTCGAGATCGCTATGGAATCAAACCGCTTTATTATTTCCAAAATGATAAGAAATTAGTTTTTGGTTCTGAGCAAAAAGCTATTCTTGAACAGCCTTCGTTTGACCGAGTTATAAACAAAAAGGCTCTACTTGAATATTTTACTTTTCAAAATATTTTTACCGATCAGACACTTTTGGAAGGGATTCATCTTTTACAGCCTGGCCACTTCGCAACCCTTGACCTTCAAAAAAGTGACAAGGCTCTAAAATTTACTCAATATTGGGATTATCATTTTAGGGAGCCCGACAGCCCTGTTGATAAAAGAGAATATATTGAGGAACTTGATCGTCTATTTCAACAAGCAGTTAACCGCCAATTAGTTAGCGATGTAGAACTTGGCAGTTACTTAAGTGGCGGAATGGATTCTGGTTCCATAACTGCAATTGCAGCTTCAAATTTTCCCTACCTTAAAACTTTTACATGTGGCTTTGACCTTAGTTCAGCTTCGGGGATGGAATTAGCTTTCGATGAAAGGACCAAAGCGGAAGCGATGTCTGCTAAGTTCAAGACCGAGCATTATGAAATGGTCTTAAAAGCAGGTGATATGGAGCGTTGCTTGCCTGATCTTGCATGGCACTTAGAAGAACCGCGTGTTGGGCAAAGCTATCCTAACTTCTATGCAGCCAAACTAGCTAGTAGGTTCGTGAAAGTTGTACTTTCCGGAGCCGGGGGAGATGAATTGTTTGGTGGGTACCCGTGGAGGTATTATCGTGGAGCCACTGCTAAAAATTTCGATCAATATATCGATGATTACTACCTTTATTGGCAAAGGC
>JAOFOL010000052.1 GCA_028042835.1 Opitutales bacterium
GGGCGCTTTCATTTATGACCGAGAGAATTAAAGAACCTATTAGCGTGGCGGAGTTATGTGCACATTTAAGAATTGCTCGACGTAGTTTGGAGAGAAAGTTTAGGACTTATTTCAATTGTACACCGTGGGAGATGTTATGTCAGATGCGCGTAAACGAAGCCAAATATTTGTTAGTTGAATCTAGCCACAGTATATCCAGGATTTCTGAATTGAGTGGATTTAATGATCCGGAAAGAATGGCAGTTGTCTTTAAGAGGTTGACTGGTGAGACACCATCCAGTTTCAGGAAATAGAGAACAGACTTTAAGAAAGCAGTTTGATGAACTCGCCAAAGTAGTGACCGTTATCGTGAAAGGTGCGACCACTCACTAAGTTTCCGTCTACCACGCAGGGTTCATCCACGAAAGTGCCTCCGCAAATTTCGAGGTCGAACTTGCACTTGGGGACGGTGGCCATGCGACGTCCCATGACGCGATCGGCCCGGGCAGGGATTTCCACACCATGGCAAACACTGGCGATGGGTAAATCCTTATCGAAAAAATATTGAGTAATACGAATGAGATCGGGATCCTCCCGGATATATTCGGGTGCCCGCCCACCGGAGAAGAAGATGCCGGCGTAATCGGATTCGACAATATCCTTGAAGGCGATCTTGGCCTCAATGGTATAACCTTCCCATTCCTTGGTGATGGTCCAACCCGGCTTCACCTCGTGCATCACCATTTGGTAGGTCCTCTGTTCGGGACCGGCCACGACCGGTTCGATGCCCGCTTCCTGAAGACGGTAAAAAGGGTAGAGGGTATCGAGGGTTTCCGAAGCATCCCCCACAATGATGAGTACTTTTTTCATTTCAGTTGTTTAAGTTCCTGGAGCATTTCAAGCAAGTGTTTGATGAGAATTTCGGATGACTGAGGCTGAAAGCGGGAGGTCCCCAGCCAGGTCTCATATCCTCCCAGTTTATGCTGGTTGGGCGGGGGGAGGTAGCCATAGCCTCCATTGGCCAGTTCGATAAGGAAGGTGCGTTCGAAAGGGCTCCTCTTCTTAATTTCCAGACCGATCTCGACTAATACCTCGAAGGGCATGCTGACGATGGCCTGATCTCCGATGCGAAAGGCCTGAATCAGTACGGGTTCGGTCCTGGGGTGTTCGGGTTTGGCATATTCGATCACCCGGGTGGCCACCGAAGTGGTTCGGCTATTGATTGCTTCGCGTTCCTGCCGGGTACGGTTGAGTAAATCCTTGGCCAAGCCAATTTCTCTTTCATCAGGTTCGCGATAGGGTAGGTCGACCTCCCGCTGGCGTGTGGCGATGAGGGGCTTGGTGTCATAGTTCTCAATTTTTTTGACTGCTCTCCAGGAGGCATCGGCTGCCTTAGAGGCAACAATCCGAATTTGTTCAAAGGGTGACCGGGGAGCCCGGGATCCGGTGAAAACAAGGTTATTGATGTCTCCACTGGCACCATTGGTCATCATGGCAACAAAGTTATCGGGCGGGTTCACACCACCTATACGAAAAGGCATGATCCGGGAAAATTCACCAAAGTAATCGGCGGATGCCATGCCGATTTCTCGGCCGTTTTTGTCCACCTTTTTGGGGACTCCACCGACATAGTGGAGGGCATAATTGGCAATGAGAGCCAAAGGCTTGTTTCGGTTCGTTCGGACATCGATTACACAGATTTCCGGATCAATGGGGCCGGCTGGTTTGACTAAATGATTACGGTTGGCATTGGTTTTGACCTGATCCTGCTCAGCCAGTGGGTTGGGAGGCATGGTTCCGGGTTGAAGGAACCAACGGCGGTTGCGAACTTCAGAGGGTTCGTCTTCCGATGAAAAACCAACCCGTGCCGGTTCCATGGATTGGATAGCCTGCACAATCGCCTCTGCCAATTTTTCGTATTTCAGCTTTTCGTAGGCTTCCCGTCCGGGCATGCCCTCGCCACCTTTGGGGGCGGTGTGGGTATGGGTCGCACAGATCAGCATATCCTCGGGATTCCATCCGGTCTTTTCCGCCACCCGTGATTTGGCAATGTCGGACATTTCGCGACCAATCCCAATGGCGTCGATCAGGCAGATGACTGCCCGTCCCTCTCCATATTCGAAGGCAACTGCACGCACATGGAGCGGATCATGGACAAAACTTGATTTGCCGGATCGTAGTTGGAAAGGGATAACCGTTGGGCTGACATTCACGCAAGCGGTCCCCACGCGTAACTGACCGGATTGCCCAGATAAGCTGATGGTAATGATAGTAAACCAGAAAAAGAAAAGCGAATTTTTCATAATTTGATTACCTCAACTTTTTCCATGCAGCGAAGGATCGTTTTAAGTTTTGGCGGGAGTCTCCCCGAATCGCGTAGCACTGAAATCCGATATTTCCCTGGAAGCCAATCTGATGAAGCATTTGCAGGAGGGCCCGGTGATCGAAGTCACCCTGATCGAGGGTCTGAATTAATTGTCCCCACGATGTGCCTTCTTTGTCTGCTCCATTTATACTAACCTGCCATAGCAAAGGAGCAGCGTCGGTGATGGCTTTCCTCAGATCACTCCCGGGTTCTACCTTCAGGAAGTGGCAAAGGTTGAACATGACTCCGACATTGTCCCGGCCTGACTTGCGTGCAATCCTCACGGCATCTCCAATCCGGTCGATATAAAAATTAGCATGAGGATAGAGAACGACCCGAAGTCCCGAAGCCTTTGCCTGGTCTGCGATTTCCCGAACAAAGGCGACTGCCTGATCATCATTGTTGGATTGTTTGTTTCCCTGAACAAAAAGTTCCAGCACAGTATCGCGTCCTTTGAGTTGCTTAATTGCATCTTTGATTTCGGGAGAGTAGGAGTGTCCCTCCTTGGTGAGTTTTCCTCCAATATAAAAACTGAAAAGTTTCAGTCCTGCCTCATCGTAGTGTTTAAGTCTTTGGAGGAGAGGGATATCACTTTGAGCCAGTTTGGCCGACCCGATCCCATGGTACCCAAGTTCCTTTAAAACCTGAACCCGTTCCTTAACGGTCTTAAAATGAACCCCGTTTTGGAAGGCATAGACCGGCCAATTTTCGGTCTTGGCGGAAAGAGAGAGAGCAATTGTAAAAAGAGGGAGAAGATAGAAAATATTCATTGAAAGTGGGTACTTAGGCAAAGCTATGCAGGACCCAGTAGAAGACATAAAGAGAGATTAAATTTTTTAGACATCATTAATTTCTAAGTGAATTATTTACCTTCAGGCACATGACGGGCAAGTGGAATGTAGCCAAATTTAATCTTTTACTTACTGGGTGTTTATCTTTTAGCCAAGACTTGTCTTTTAAAGTGTCCTTCATTGAGGTCGACCCGCTCGGGACGGCCCTTATGCATGTACACAACTTCGGTGTGGTCCAAACCAAGGAGCCCCAGGATCGTGGCATGAAAATCGTGGACATGCACCTTGTCCTTAACCGCATGCAATCCCAATTCGTCGGTTTCTCCAATGACTTGTCCTCCTTGCACGCCACCACCCGCCATCCACATGGTGAATCCGGTCGGGTTATGATCTCGTCCATCGCCTTTTTCACTCATCGGAGTGCGGCCAAATTCTCCTCCCCAGATCACCAGGGTTTCGTCGAGTAATCCCCTGGCTTTCAGATCGGTGATCAGACCAACGATTGGAAGGTCGACTTGCTGGCACAGTTTGGAATGGTTACTTTCCATTTTGGTGTGACTGTCCCACTTACTGCCTGCACCGTGGTAGAGTTGGACAAAGCGGACACCCCGTTCCACCAGCCTGCGGGCGAGCAGGCACTGCTGGCCAAAGGTTTTGGTTTCCTTTTGATCCAATCCGTACAATGACTTGGTGGCGGAGGATTCGTTCTCCAAGTCAACGGATTCGGGTGCTTCCATTTGCATGTCTGCGGCCAGTTCGTAACTACGGATACGGGCTTCCAATTCTGAATTGGATTCCCGGCCCTGAAGATGTCTTTGGTTGAGACTTTGCAGGAAAGAAAGTTTCAAGTCCTCTGCCTGTTCGATTTTGGATTTCTGGGGTTTAAGGTTGGCAATCGGCTCGGGCCCGTTTTCGAGAAGGACTCCCTGATGGGACGCGGGCATGAACCCATTCCCCCAGCAACGGGTACCATTCACAATCATCGCACTGGTGTCCTTGATTACCACAAACCCGGGCAGGCTTTGATTTTCGGTGCCGAGCCCATAGGAAACCCATGATCCGAGGGATGGGCGGCCACCAAAAACCGAACCGGTATTCATCTGGCAAACTCCTCCTGCATGATTGATACCGTCGGAAACACAGGAACGGATTACACAGAGATCATCGGCAATTTGGCTGTGGTTGGGTAGCCAGTCGGAGATCCATAGTCCGCTCTCCCCATGTTGTTTCCATTTTCTTTTAGATTCGAGCAACGGAGAATTTACTTCGCCCATCGCAGTGATCGGACGTCCAAAACTTTCAGGGAGGGGTTTACCCGCAAGTTTGTTGAGCAAAGGTTTGGGGTCAAAAAGGTCAAGATGGCTGGGGCCACCTTCCATAAAAAGGAAAATTACATTCTTCGCCTTCCCCCAGTTGTGGGGAATTTTGGGCAGAGTGGGATTCTTGGATACGCGGGCAAGCAGGGGTTCCTGGGTCAGGGCGGAGAGGGCGACGGCTCCAAATCCGGCACCCGCGGAGTTGAGGAAATGCCTGCGATTGAATGGGTTTTCGATACGATTACAGGACATGATTAATGGAGGTAAAGAAATTCATTGGAGGTAAGAATGACATGGCACAGGGCAGTCAGTGCCTCGATTCGGGGAGTCGATGGTTTTGTGGATGAGGACTTGAGCTCGAATCCAGCGCTTTCGAGGACAGCAAGGGGCGAAGAAGTAAAATTAAGGTATTCGCCCGACTGCTTTCTGGAAGATTCCTCCTGATCACTCTGAATTAGCCAATTCTCCTTGGTAATGGAGGGTGTGGATATGCGCAGGCTTGACAGTTGTCCGTTCCAAAAATGCTGTCCATTGGATCGGCCCCCAAGAAATTGTTGATCGGATGCGATGGTTTGAAGAGCGGTGATTTCATGTTCCACTTGGGCCTCATGGAATTTGCTGGAGGGATCGTCGAGGTTCTTCCATGCAAAGTATGCGGTCGGTTGGCCGTCTTCCGATAAATTGACCGTACAGGAAAGATAAAGGTTTTTTCCCAGGGGTACCTGCAAGTTGGAGTCGATCACCCGGTAGATCACGTCTCCTCCCACATTTTCTCCGGTCAGTTGCAAAATGAAATTGCGGGGCTCGTAGGCTGACTTTGCACTGGTGACTCCAAAGGTCCAACCCGGTTTTTGGTGACTGCCTGACCATTGGCTTAGGATTGTATTCACATGAGCATTGGCATGAATATGATCGAGTTTGGCGATCGCTTCGATGGTCCAACTACTTCCCAGGTCTCGACCTTTCCGATGGTAGATCCGGGGTTTTCCATCCTGAAAAAGGGATAGATTTTCTAGTTTCTGTGGTTTGATCGCATCCTTTTTGGGTTCGACCTTCAGTGGGTCTTGCCGGAACCATTGGTTGAGGAAACTGGCGGCAAGCTCCTGTTCGGCCTCGCTGGCGGGTCGACCATAAGCTTCAAGGAATATTTGGGAAGTGGCTTCCCTTTGTGATTTAATGGAAGAGAATTTTCGGCCCATAGCGGCAGCCCTTGCGTGGGGCCATGGGTTGTTGCGCAGAAGGAGTGCCTGAGTGGAAGTGGTTGTAACCAACCGTTCGGAAGAGGATGCAAAGCCCGCTGGAGTATCGAAGGCTGCAAGGATGCGGTCAGGAGAATTTCTTCTTTTTTTAACATAGACGCTGCGATGAGGAGAATTTCCGTCGACAGAGCTTCCTCCATTTTTTGTTTTTAATTCGCCTGAAACCTGAAGCATAGAGTCCCGAATTTGCTCTGCGGAGAGACGTCGTGGGGGGAATCGCCAGAGGAACTGATTTTGCGGATCAGTTGTCAACTCCTGATCCCCGGGCTCACGACGGGTAGTCTGTCCGTAGGTATCACTCAACATGATCAGACGATGTAGGGGTTTGAGCTTCCAGTCATTTTCCAGAAAGTAATTGGTTAAGTAGTCGAGAAGGTCAGGGTGTGAGGGAGGTTCGCCCAAAAAGCCAAAATCATTGGCGGTGCTAACCAGTCCCTGTCCAAAGTGTTTTTGCCAGACCCGATTGACGATTACCCGGGTGGAAAGCGGGTTTTCAGGCGAAGTGATCCAGTTGGCCAACGCCAGTCGGCGTCCGGTGGTGCCATGCGGGGTTTTACGAACTTCCGGCTTGGGAAGTCCGAGGAGGGTAAGAAAAGCAGGGGTGGTTTCCTCTTTTTTTCGGCCAGGGATGTAGGTCCGTGCAGGGTTTGCAGAAAGATCGGTGGTGATGAATGCCTGAGGCAATGAGGGGTTGGGCGAAAAACTAGCCAGTTCGACTTTTAGTTTTTCATATTCAGTCTTGAGATCCTCTTTATTTTTAAATTCCCATTTGGTCTTGGATCTCTTTTCGCGTATCTGGCGGTTAACCAGTTCCACAAGTTGTTGCTCGTAAGTCGAACGCACCGCTTTCTCTTTATAAAAAATTTCCTGGATATCCTCCGGGAACCGTTTGACTACGCCTTTTATATGATACTTGAAGACCTCATCCTCGAGTTGCCTCATTTTCTTGCGGATGGGCATGGTTTCATTTTCCCATTTCGTAAGCTTTTTCTTTTGTTCGGCAGAGCCGATCTTCTGCTCTTCTGGCCACCAGACACTGGAAAGAAAACTTTGCAGGGAGTAGTAGTCCTTCTGTAGAATAGGATCGAACTTGTGGTCGTGGCACTGGGCACAACCCATCCCCAGTCCCAAAAAAACCTCACCGGTCACATTGGTCATTTCATTGAGGATCAATTCCCATTGCATGCGGGCATTTCGTTGATTCCATTCGTATACCCCATGCCGGAGAAACCCCGTTGCAACCAGGTGATCATAGTCGTCAGGATTAATTTCATCACCGGCCAGTTGTTCGCGGGCGAATTGATCGTATGGTTTACCCTGATTGAGACTACGAATAACATAATCACGATAGAGGTACGCGGAAGAGCGGAAACCATCAGCACGATAGCCGTCTGATTCTGCGAATCTAACGACATCGAGCCAGTGAGTCGCCCAGCGTTCACCATAAGCGGACGAAGTCAGAAGTTTATCGATCAGAGTCTCCTTGGCCAGTATTGGGTTATTTTTGTAAGATTCTGCAAAGCGCAGTACATCCCTGGAACTAGGGAGAAGGCCGGTCAAGTCAAGGGTTGCTCGACGAATGAATTCATAGACGTCAGCCTGTCCGGAAAGTCCTAGATTTTGTTTATCCAGTTTCCTTTGGATGAAATAGTCGACTGGGTTTTCTTCGGTTTGGGCCTTTGGACTTCGTAATGGTTGGATGGCCCACCATGCCTTCTCCTCCTTAGAAAATTTCCTTGTCGAAGAAGTAATGTTTTCGGGGGAATTTGCTGCATGCAGAACAATCAATTTTGCAACCATCAAGACGATGGTCAATTTTAAGCAAATTTTTGGAAACTCTGGCATATTTTAATTGTTATTCTTTTCAAAAGTGCAATCAACTTAAAATTAGGCAATTTTGCGTCTTTTTTCTGTTAATTTGCGACACAAAAGCTGGAATCTCTTCTCATTCTACCCGTTGCCTCGAATGGCAAATTTCGGCGGAGTAACATTCCGTGCTTGTCAAAAAAACAATCCTCGCATCGAATGATCTCGATATTCAAAAACTTACACCTATGAAATTCTTTACCAGCCTGCTCTTTATTTTTTCCACGCTGCTTGTATCTGCCGACCATCACGGTAAGAAAAAGCCCCTCAAAGCTTTTATGATCACAGGTGGCTGCTGTCATGATTATCCTAATCAGAAAAATATTATCAGTGAGGGGATCAGTGAGCGTGTGCCGACTAAATGGGATATCTTTTTTGAAATGGATCAGGAAAAGAGTAAAGCCAAGCTTAGCCAGTCAGGTTGGGCGGATGGATATGACTATGTTGTCTACAACCATTGCTTTGCTCATGAGAAGGATGCAGCATTCGTTAAATCCATTACCGATGTTCACAAGGCGGGTAAACCTGCGATCGCCTTACATTGTGCGATGCATTCTTATCATTGGAGTATTCCTGCCAAGGAGGGAGAGAAGAAAGCATGGCCCAAGATGCTGGGTGCCAGTTCAAAGGGACATGGTCCGAAAGCTGCCATTACAGTAAATAAAGTGAAAAAACATGCCAACCATCCGATCATGAAAGATATGCCAGACGGTTGGCTGACACCCGAAGGTGAACTTTACAATGTACAGCAGGTTTATGAAGGTACCACGGTTCTTGCCTATGGTGATAACGGAGCAAACAAAAATCCTAAGGAACCACAGGCTTGTGTCTGGGTAAACACTCATGGCAAAGGTAGAATCTTTTCCACTACCCTGGGGCACCATAATTCGACTATGTCCACCAAGGAGTATTTGGACATGCTAGGAAATGCCGTGCGTTGGGTAACGGCTAAGAAGTAAGCTTGAAATTTCCTAGTCTCTAAAGCGAGGTTTTGATTTTTTACGGAAGTCTCCTCCCTTTCCAAACTTCTTACCTTTTCCGAAACTTTTTTGGAATTTCCCGCCTTTTCCTCCCGGGCGAGGTCTTCCTTTATCAATCGAAATATTCATTTGGTGACCCTGCACCCAAACTGTCTTTAGGGCTTCGAATACATCATTGGGCATATCCTTGGGTAAGTCGATAAAGGTATGATCTTTAAACATCCGAATTTTACCCACCTCTCTGGGGTCTATCCCCACTTCATTGGCAATCGCTCCGACAATATCTCCCTTTTGTGCACCATGAAATTCTCCTACTTCCAAGCGGTAGCTTTGAAGGTGATCATCACGAAATGATCTACGGTCCGAACGGTCATTATCCCTGGATGAAGAATCTCGACGGTCGCCACGGTCACGATCTCGTCGATCTTCTCTCCGTGGTTTTCTCGTGTCTGCCTTTGGCATACTATCGTAGAAAAGTGGTTTTTTTCCAGCAGCTAAAAAAGCTAACGCTGCTGCAATATCAATCGTGTCTTTACTTGTTTCTTCAATCAGTCTTTGTAATGCTTTACGATAGTCTCCTAAATCACCTTTCATGCCATCTTCAATGCGGGTAA
>JAOFOL010000053.1 GCA_028042835.1 Opitutales bacterium
TAAGTGAACTTAAATCCTCTTCAAGAATTTGGGCAATTTCATTAGGTGCTTTCGGAATAACCGGTAATTCATTTAGCAATCTTCTTACTTTTTCAGTTACTGGGTATACCGTTCTATTATTTATATCTCCCTCATCGAGTTCATTGAACAGGAGAGAAAATATTTGTAATATTTTTGATGATGCCAAAATACTATGAGCTTTATGTAGATCGACGGATTGGATCATCTGATTAAGTATACTTTCTACTTCCGAAAGTCTTACGGGTAATAAAACTTTATTTTTTATCCTCCATTTTTTAGTCTTATCTTCTTTAAAATTAATCACCAGGGATAACGGTGGGCTTTTCATGGATTTTATAAAACCATGTGGGGTACCAGGTGGAAAATATAATAATGCACCCCTTCTTACCGGCATGGGCTCGTCATTAAAGGTCTGAATACCCTGTCCTCTTAAATAGAGCAGAAATTGGGAATGAGAATGGGTATGCTCTTCAATTAGGTCGCTTTTTGGAGTGTGTCGATGATGAGCAAGTCGCAGAATAGAATAACCCGGAATCGAAACCCGTAAATCTTCCAAAAAGATAGGTTGAAATTCATTCATCTATAAAGACAAATAAAATGTCTGAAAAATGCTAATTATGCAAGTTCTGTCCTAACGGTATGTCCGGATACCTGATAGAATGAAATTTATGATTCAAGATGCAGATGGGCTTCAACCCGATACTCAATGGAAAGAAACCGTGTGGGCACATTCCCGGGAAGAGGATCTAACCGATGACCACTCCAACCCCCGGCTTTGTGTAGCCGCTTTGCTTCCATTTCAGAAAGGGCAACCGGATTGGGGCAGTTTTGAAAGGATGCTTCACTGGATGATGAAATGTGCCAAACACTTTGGAGTAGAGCTCACTTTTGTTCTCAATGCGGATACGGGCTATGTTTTCAATCTCTCCAATGAATTGTATGAGGAAGTGATTATCCGCTTCCGTTCTCTGTACCCGGATGCATCTTTTATCAGCGGAGTCACCGCAGTGGGGGCATCACCCACAGATTTCCAGGCATCCTGTTATCATTCACATCTCGAAATTGCACAGGCTCATAGCCCTTGTGAGGTAATGGTTATGACCTCACAGGCCCTCAACGCTTTGGACCCAAAGCGGCGAAGGGATGCCTATTTTAAAATTGCCGAAAAAATCGAAGTTCCTGCTTTGGTACATGCATTGGAACCCGCTTTTGTTCCCTGGGCCACTCCCTTCGAGCCTTGGCTTTTGCACCAATTGGCAGGTCATAAGAAATTTGTCGGTGGGAAAATTTCCACTCTGGATGAACCGCACTTTCTATATTGGGCATCGATGTGCCGTGACCTCGGACTCGACTTCGTTCCCCACAGTGGAGATGATTTCGGGATCGCCTCCGCCATTCGCATGGGCTTACCCCTACTGATAGGTGCGGGGGTATCCGCCTGTCCGCTTATTTGTGCAGCCAAAAAATATTGGAGGAAAGATGATTTTGATTCCCGGGTATACAAATTATTCGAAGCCTTTCAGTCGCTGGAGGATTTGGTCTTCCGCCTCGATGACAAGGGAAGTGCTGCCGGGTATAAACACAGCACTGCAGAGATTTTACAAATGCTCGGCGTGCTCGATTCTGCGGAGATCCATCCTGAATGTCCGGATTTGCGTACTGGGGACGAACGGGCTCGGATGCAGGAGGCACTGATCCGCCCACTACGGATTGCCGGGCGGATGAATATTCCCTTCTATTCTTTTCCATCATGAACGCCGAACCCCTTACAGATTTTTCCCGTCTCTGTGTGCATACCATTACCACCAAGGGTTGGGACTTGGAAGAAGCGATCGACCATTATGCCAAAGCGGGGGTATCCGGAATTACTGTTTGGAGACAATGGCTGGAAGGTCGGGATCCATCGAAAGCCGGTGAATCGATTCGGGCAGCCGGCTTGAAGATCGTTTCCCTTTGCCGTGGAGGATTTTATACAGCCGTCGAGGAGAAATCCCGTCTTGGTGCCATTGAAGATAATAAACGAGCGATCGAGGATGCAGCCGCCTTGGGTGCCCCCCTTGTGGTTTTGGTCTGCGGGGCCGTGCCGGGGCAGTCTCTTGTCGAGTCAAGGAAACAGATCACGGATGGAATTGCGGCTACCTTATCACTCGCCGAGTCGCTCGGCGTAAAATTGGCCATTGAACCACTGCACCCGATGTATGCGGATGATCGTTCCGCGATCAACTCCCTGGCTTCGGCCAATGATGTTTGTGATGAATTAAATCATCCGTTGGTCGGCATTGCCTATGATGTTTATCACCTTTGGTGGGATCCAAACCTGCAGGAGCAAACCAAGCGTACCGGAGAAGCCGATCGTTTGTTTGCTTTTCATGTCTGTGATTGGATGACTCCGACCACCGATTTACTGAATGACCGTGGACTCATGGGGGAGGGCTGTATTGATCTTCGGGGTATCCGGGGAATGGTAGAAGATTCCGGATTTAAAGGCATGATCGAAGTCGAAGTCTTCTCCAACCGTTGGTGGGAAAAACCACCTCAGGAATTTTTACAAGCGATCAAACAATCCTATTTACATTACACTTAATCTATTATGAAAGAATATAAACTTGGAATTATTATGAACGGCGTCACCGGACGCATGGGAACGAATCAGCATTTGATTCGCTCGATTTGCGCCATCAGGGAGCAGGGAGGTATTCAGGTTTCCCCCGATGAAGTAATCACGGTTGACCCCATTCTTACCGGCCGGAATGAAAATAAACTCAAGGCCCTGGCTGAGCGCACCGGAGTGAGCCGATGGACCACCAATATCGAAAAGGCCCTGGCGGATACGGACAACCAAATCTTTTTTGACGCCAGTTCCACCCTTCACCGCTCCCGCTTTGTGGAGATGGCCGCGAAGGCGGGAAAAGCGGTTTACTGTGAGAAACCCACTGCGGTCACCACGGAGGAAGCTCTTCGTTTAGCCAAACTCTGCGAGGATGCAGGGGTCAAGAACGGAGCGGTTCAGGATAAACTCTGGTTGCCGGGGATTCGGAAGCTGAAGACTCTGATCAATCAGGGTTTCTTTGGAGAGATTTTATCCGTCCGGGGAGAATTTGGATACTGGGTATTTACCGGGCATGATGAGGATCAGCCGGCCCAGCGTCCCAGTTGGAACTATCGAAAAGAAGACGGTGGGGGCATCATGATCGATATGCTCTGCCACTGGCGCTACCTGGTGGATAATGTATTTGGACCGATCAAAAGTATTTCCTGCCGGGGAGCCACGCATATCGGTGAACGGATCGATGAACAGGGGAATCCTTATAAGTGCACCGCGGACGATGCCTGTTATGCCACTATGGAATTGGAAAATGGAATCCTTTGCCAGTTTAACAGTTCATGGACGGTGCGGGTTCGCCGGGACGACCTGTTTGTGATGCAGGTGGACGGAAGCAAAGGTTCGGCGGTAGTAAATCTCCGAGGGTGCCAGACTCAAGGGATTGGAGTTACCCCCAAACCGGTTTGGAATCCCGATATTGAGCAACCGATCAACTTTTATGAAGGCTGGTCGGAAATGCCAGACGCGACCACCTATGATAATGCGTTCAAAATCCAATGGGAACTCTTCCTTCGTCATGTCGCATTGGACGAACCTTTTCCCTACGATTTAAGATCAGGGGCCAAGGGCGTAGAGTTAGCTGAGGTAGGGATTCAATCATGGGGAGAAAGAAAGTGGATCGATCTGTAATGTTTGGTTTTCATTATATAAAATTTTAATACTTTGCAGACTCAAGGGTTGGCATTTTCTAAGATCAGCTTATTTTTATTTAGTATGAAATTCTCAAGAATTGTTTTTCTAATCTTTTTCTCATTTTCTTCTCTATCTCTATTTTCACAAAATGGAGATAAAGCCAGTGAGAAAGATCTCATTTCATCTTTAAACTGGAAAAAATGGTCTCCCGATGTGGTTCCCGTTTTTACCCCGGCGGAATCTCTCGCTCAATTCAAAGTGGCCCCGGGCTTTAAAGTTGAATTGGTTGCTTCTGAACCCATGGTCAAGGATCCGGTCTTTGTTGACTGGGACGACCAAGGGAGAATGTGGGTTGGTGAACTACGCACTTACATGAGGGATCTGGACGGCACCGGAGAAAATGAACGAATGAGCCGGGTAATGGTATTGGAGGACACCGATCAGGACGGGGTGATGGACAAAGCCACGCCTTTCGTGGATGAGATGATTAATGTGCGCTGTATCGCTTTTGTGGATGATGGTGTATTAGTTGTGGAAACCGGGGGTCTTTGGTTTTGTAAGGATACTGATGGAGACTTGCGATGTGATGAACGGGAAAAACTGATCGATTTTGCCACTGCTGCCCAGAGTAATATTGAACATGCGGAGAATGCATTGCACTTCGCATTGGATAATTGGATGTACAATTCAAAGTCATCAAGAAAATTAGCCTGGCGGAATGGAAAGCTAATTGAAATGCCTGCCAAAGGCCGTGGACAATGGGGTATGGGAAGTGATGCCTATGGACGCTTATATTTTAATGCCAACAGCAATTGGTTTGAAGTGGACTGGGCGACTTACGATCGTCAGTGGCCCAGCAAAGGTTCCAGTGTGAAACCTCCGACCAATCGTGTGTTCGGAATTCGTCCAAATACCGCCTTGAACCGAAATTATCGTCCGGGTCGAATTCTGGCAGACGGCCGCGTAGCCAGTGTAACCACCATCAGTGGTTTGGCGGTTCACAGTCATGGGGCCTATGGGAAAGATTGGGAAGGAGCGATTTTTTCGATGTCTCCCGGAACCAACACAGTGGGGGCTTTCCTTCCCGAAAAACCATTTCCTGCATCTGATGAATACGTCCATCAACTCTACCCCGATGCGGTTTGGAAAGAACGGGAATTTCTTGCCAGTACCGATGAACGTTTTCGTCCGGTCAATGCATCCATGGGGCCGGATGGCTGTCTTTATGTGGTCGATTTTCACCGAGGCGTTATCCAGCATAAGCGCTACCTTACTTCTTATTTACGCCGTCAGTCGGCGGAGCGGCAATTGGATAAGCCGATCGGATTGGGCCGAATTTATCGGATCGTTCCGGAGGATCATAAAACGATTGATCCTCCATCCGATTTGGTTGCCGGGCTTTCCCATCCTCATCTTTGGTGGCGCCTGCGTTCCCAAAAACGGATCGTGGAAGGGGGGCGTCAGGATTTAGCCACGGATGTCCAAAAACTTGCTGACAATAAAAAAGCGAAAGCCCATACCCGGGTACACGCCATGTGGACATTGGCCGGGCTCGGTCAATTGAAAGAACAAACCGTTCGTCTTGCCATTGAGGATAACCATTGGTTTGTTTCCATGACCGGTCTTCGCTTGGCAGGTGAGAGTAAAGGCGTTGCAGATTTCTTTCCCGATGAATTTAAAACATTAGCGGAACGGGTGGTGGACCGTAAGATAGTTCCATCGACTCTCGCATCTTATGCTGGGATATTAAGCAAGTCCGGTTACCCATCCCGTGCGGTCAAAACTTATAAGGATAAAGAAGCGGACTGGGTGAAAAAGGATAAGGATTTGCTCTCTGCCTATCGCAAAGGTCGCGATCAATACGCGGTTAGCTGTGGAGCCTGTCACCAGGCGGACGGGAAAGGCCTAGCTAATATGGCGCCCACGCTGGCCAAAAGTGATTGGGTGACAGGGGATGCTAAACGGTTGATCGGCGTCGCCGTTCATGGTCTCATGGGACCGATTAAAGTGAATGGTAAACCAGTGGAAGGAGTTCCTCCCGTTATGCCCCCGCATGGCTTTATGAAGGATGAACAACTTGCTGGTATTCTTACCTATGTTCGCAATGCGTGGGGCAACCGAGCAGGCTTAATTTCCACCGAAGATATTACCGGATACCGGAAAAATGAATCCGCCCGGGTTGCTCCCTGGACGGAAGCGGAATTTTAAATTTCCTTTCCTTTTTTTTTAGAAGAGATCCCTCTTTAGTCCCCTGTCATCGCGAGGGCACAAGGCCGTGGCTACCCACTGTGAACCGAGAAGCGAACAGACAAGTCGAACGCGTCCCCTGAGACACGATGGATTGCCGCGTCCGTCGCTTGCGCTCCCTCCTCGCAATGACAACGAGTGTGTGGTTAATGAAATGAATGATCCACCCTCTAGAGTCTTGTCATCGCGAGGGCTGAAAGCCCGTGGCGATCCACTGGGAACCAGTAAGTGAACAGACAAGTCGACCGCGTCCCCCGAGACACGATGGATTGCCGCGTCCCTCGCTCCGTTCCTTCCTCGCAATGACAATGTGTGGATAGCCCTCGAACCTCCCACTTCAATTTTTACTTTTGGGACCTCAGCAATTTTATTGATAATTAGCACCAACCTCCTCAAGTTTGAATTGAAACCTTCTTGCCAACAAATTTCCTACTTAAAAAATGATGAAAACCAATCGAAGAACCCTTCTGAAAACCGCCGCATCCACTGCAATTGCCGGTACCTTACTGACCGCACCCAAATCTGCTCATGCTCAGACTCCAATGGGGCAAGCCAATCCGAAATTTCGGATTAAAAACGGACGGATTAAACAATCCATCATGGGTTGGACCTTCAATCCAATGCCCACATCCGAACTGGCCAAACTATGCAAGGATATCGGCTTGGTGGCGATGGAGGGAATTTCCCCCACGCATTATCCGATGATCAAGGATCTGGGGCTGGATATCTCACTGGTGGGCAGTCATGGGTTTAAAAAAGGCCCGGTGGACCCGGCCAATCATGGGGAGTGTGAGCACAAACTAACTGAGGCAATCGAAATGTGTGCCGCTGCCGGGTATAAGCGGGTGATTACATTCACGGGAATGAAAGCGGAGGGGATAGATGATGAACAGGCGGAGGAGAACTGTATAGCCTGCTGGAAAAAAGTGCTTCCGATTGCGGAGAAAAATAAGATCACTCTTTGCCTGGAACATTTAAATTCCCGGGACGACAGTCATCCGATGAAAGGGCACCCCGGATATTTTGGGGATGATGTCGATCATTGTGTGAAGATGATCAATAGGGTTGGTTCAAGCTCCTTTAAATTACTTTTTGATGTCTACCATGTGCAGGTAATGAATGGGGATGTGATCCGACGGATTAATCAGTACAAGGAGGTAATTGGACATTATCACACCGCGGGAAATCCCGGCCGGGCGGAGCTCGATGATACGCAGGAAATCAATTATCCCGGGGTGATGAATGCGATCGTAGACACTGGGTATGACGGATATGTGGCCCAGGAGTTTATTCCAACCTGGGAGGACAAGGCACTGGCCCTCAGGCATGCCGCAGAAGTCTGTGATGTCTAAATCTACAAGGGTTTAGAAGTCTGCGAATAAATTGGAAGTCCAAGTTGGCTTGTATCCACTATCAATCCGGAGTTTTATCGATGCTTGAAATTGAGGAGTCATTATGTATTACTCCCGGTTATTCACCAACTGGTGAGCTTTTTTAATTGGCGGTAAAGTGAATCACTCTAAGTGCTTCTCCTCCATCCCGAATCCGACCTTTTCGGTTTTTCAGGATTTCCAATTCCATCGTGTGATCAGTATCACTTAGTTCGGTAAAGAACATAACTGTCATCGGGTAATTAAATCCGCTGTGTCGATGAAGGGTATCAATTTCCTTCGTTTGTTTACCATCGATTATGCATCGAATAATCGCGGTGTCCGGGCCGGAAAGCATATAGGCTCCAATGGCAGTACCGTTAAACTTAATCTTGAGTTTGGCACCTGCTTGATTTGCATAAATGAATGGTATCCCGAGAAAGCGGGACCGTACTTTACCCTTATTTTCTTTTGGCCAGTCCGGAATTCCTTTTTTCCAATTTTTATCGATTTTACTTTGCTCAAAATTTAAAAATCTTCCACGCACATAACTGAATGGATCGAGCGGGCTGACTTTAAGGTATGCTTTTGATTTAGCATCCTTGGCTAGTGGTTTGGACCAAACATCGAGCAGTGAATTTGCAATCATTGTTGCACACATGGTGTTCCCATATTGGTTAGGGTGTACCCCTCCGTATTTTTTCCAGTCCATTTTTCCGGCTTTCATTAAATCAGATAATTCCTGGGCCAGGTTATTTACGGAAATCCCGTAGTGCTCGGCAACTTTGGAATGTGCGGCAATGGATGGTGGGCTTTTTCCCTGATCCAATTGAGCAAGCATATTCTGGTTGGTGAAAAAAGTCATCACAATGTCCACATTTGGATTATGGCTTCTGGCCTGGGCAATCACTCCTTCCATTCCCCGCAGAGCATCACTGGCATCGAGTTGGGCATCCTGATCATCATTGACCGCAAATTCAACAAAGAGCATATCCAACGGACCTTGACTGAGAACATCTTCTGAGAGTCGAAAGGCACCGGTGTCTGAGCAGGTCGAACTGATTCCGGCCTGGGTAAAAGTAAAATCTGTTTGCGGGAATCGTTTTTCAAGCATGGCAGATACCAGGGGGCGGTAC
>JAOFOL010000054.1 GCA_028042835.1 Opitutales bacterium
CCCTCCTACCCTCTGACGAATTTTATTACGAAGAAGGCTGCCTCTCTTTCCCTGAAATTCGTGGAGATGTAGCCCGACCTGAAAGAATCATCGTTCGATACCAGGACTTAGATGGAGCAAAGCACGAATTGGAATGCGACGGTCTTTTAGCACGCTGTATTCAGCACGAGGCCGATCATCTCGAAGGAATCCTCTTTATTGACCGAATGGAAAAAGAAGTTTTCGCCGAAATAAAATCGGATGTTAAGGCTCTGAAAAAAAGGACCTTAGATTGTCTAAAAGATGGGAAACTACCCCAAGTACCCATCCCCCAAGCTGAGGAGTGAAAAGACACACGAGACAGGGAGAAGTCATCTTATCCGCGATCAAGACTGCCGGTCGACCTCTTACGCCATTAGAGATTCATGAATTGGCTTCAAAAAAAATTCCCCGGCTAGGAGTAGCCACCACTTACCGGCACATAAAAACTCTCAGCGAAAGCCATCAGGTCGTGGGAGTCGATTATCCTGGACAACCACCTCGCTATGAGTGGGCGGATGGGCAGGACAAGGTCCACTTTGCCTGCCGAGCCTGTGATAAATTATTTGCCTTAGAGGACACCATGGAAGATACACCCCCAGCCAAAGCACCCAAAGGATTTAAGGTACAGGGCTTCGAGGTTATGCTGTACGGGATGTGTCCGGAGTGTGGGTGAACGAAATAAGCTTAAAAGGAAAAGCGTAACCCAGCTCTTACATTTCTTCCCTCCCCTGGGTACAAGGCTGTGTTGTACGCAGTTGAAAGATACTCTTCATCCAATAAGTTATCAACTCCTCCAAAAAAAGTGGCACTTTCCGACAACTCATAATTTATCAGGATATCATACAACCAGTAATCCTCTAATTTACCATTCGAATTGGACAAATCGTTCCCTACGAAACTTTCACCGACATAGGAGCCTCCAATATTAAAGAGCAAAGAATCTATGGGTTTTATCTCTAAAAAAAGCCTAACCAAGGACTCGGCTACCAATGGAATATTGGAGCCTTCGTACGTTCCTTTCTCAATTTTAGCACGAACAAAATCATAACTTATTCCAGTGCTTGCATAATCAGCTAATTCCCAACTCAAAGATAAATCCAATCCTATGCGACTAGTTTCATCTAAATTAATATTATCGAAACCATCCACAATAATTTCTTGCTCCATCCATTGTCTAAAGATACGTCCACTCAACAAAATTTTCTCCATTGACCAATCTAGTCCTAGTTCAGCTTCATATCCATTTTCCGGAACTAAACTTAAATGATTAGCAGGGAAGTAACTTGGGGGATAAAACGCAATTAGCTCATCCGTAGATGGATAACGAAAAAAGCGGCGTATTGTTGTGTAAAGTCGGTCTACATCTCCAAATTTTCGAATTAGTCCTATACCACTAGCCCAGTCTTCATCCTTTACATCTTCCAGTTTTGTTCCTGTATATGAAAGATTATTCTCACTTTTCTGGAACCTTAGGTTTCCAATCCAATCCCATTCTTCTGAAATGGAATGACGAACCGAAGTGAAAATAGCTGCTGTCATTCTTTCATAATCTCGACTGGCATCACTATTAAATGAAGTGTAAATGCCATTTAGATCCAATTCTCCTTTGAAATAATCAAAACCTATCAAATAATCCGAGTCCTCAGAGTTGTGATGAAGAATCGGGCTGTATGAAAAAGTTTCATAGTCTGTATCGGCAAGATATCCAGATTGGCTTGGCATATCAGCAGCATTTTTTCGATCCTCGTAACCAATTCTATTCTCCAATCTCCATTTCTCATTGATCTGGTGCATTAGGCCAGCCCGCAATTGAGAGGACCTGGCTTCGCCCCGATCGTCGGGATTCGAAGTTTGCCTCCTGTCAACAGCGACAGTGTTCGCATCTAAAGAACCTGGTAATCCAAATTCGCTATTCGACAAACTCCAAGATAAGTAACCCCTGAAGTCAGATTCGTTTCCCCAATCCAGTCTGAGCCCACCCGCATCGGTCTGGTGATCTCCATTCATCCGGTAGCCATCCGATTCTGCCCTCTCCCCGAATATGGTTAATCCAATTTCTCCAAGCTTTTGGGAATAGGCACCTCTGGCATTAAAAGAATCAAAACTTCCCGAGAAAGCTTCCAAAGAAGCCGTTGGCTCAAGCTTAGGCAGCTTGGTATTGATCTTGATTACCCCTCCAACTGTATGGTTGCCATAAGTACCAGATTGTGCCCCTCGAATTACTTCAATCGATTTGATCATAGCAAGAGGAATGGAGTGCCAATTGATTGGTGAAAGGTCGAATGCATTTAATCGATGTCCATCCAATAAAACAAGCGTTCGGTGTCCCCCATTGTCTCCAAACCCCCCCAGAGAAATAGAGGCTCTTGCTGAATTCCCGGATGTTGATCGAACCTGCAAGTTTGCTTCCTTACGCAACAAACCGACAATATTTGTGGCACCGGAAAGTTCAATCCTTGCCTGATCAATTACTTGGATCCGGGCAGGTAAATTTTTGTCAGGAGTCTCCAAGCGAAGAGCGGAAACTTCCATCGGCTCGAGCACTTGCTCTTCAGCGTGGACTAATCCTGAGATGACAACAGATAGGATAAATGAAAAACAGAACTTGGGTATGCCGAAAATGTACATGATTACTATTGATAATTAATTATCAATTATCTGCAAGAACAATGGAATAATGCGAGGAGACAGCAAGGCGGAGGTGGCGGTAATCCAAAGTGGTTTGCGGAATTTGGCCCGAGCCATCTTTTCGCACATTTTATAACAAGAGGTCGCCGTAGGTTGCGACCTTACAAAGACAAAGTGGTTACATCTGTGACGACTGGATTTTTTTAGCCCAACGGGGCTAATGTCATGCTTCTAACAGGGCTTATCGGTCTACTTCCCGGAAAACTAGCCTGCAGTCTTACTCAGATGCTTTTTCGAAATCCTGAGTTTCGTAATTATAAAAAACTTTTTGGGGAAGAGCTTCTTTCATGAAGTAGAGCCAAGTGGCGTCTTTATTACGAAACAGGTGAGGATGTACCTGAGGACCTGTCCAAACCCATTCCTGCTGAGGATGCCAGTACCAGAGGTTCGGCTGATTCAACACAGGAACATAGATCCATCCGTAATTCTCGTGCATGATCCAGTCATTCCCGGCGTTGTAATATTTCCCAAACCAAGAGGAATCGAGCCATCCCTCTGCCCCACCCACTTGAGTTGACTGAGAAAGTGCTTGATTAAGACCAGAATTCGCCACAGCGTCCGCTGTAGTTTCACCGGGGTCCAACCGGATATAAACCCGGGTGGTGAAGCCTTCGGCCGACAAGTTGATGCTAACTCTTGCTTTTTCAGTAACCTGGGTGGTCTCGGCAAAACCGTCGGCAATGGAAATATCGGTTGAGCTTGTGGACCATTCGAGTTCGCTTGGTTGAAGAACGGTAAGGGTACCGTCGTCGAGCCGAAGGTAGGCTCTAAGGGCGGTTTTCTCCTTGGATGAAAGGGTACTCTTGCCGGCTTCCCCAACGATCCCGGTGGGAACGGTAAAGTCTGCATAGGCACCGACTTGGTTGAGAACCTGTCCAGAGGCATCCCGATTTATTCCATGGAAGGAACCACCAATAACTCCCTGATTCTCAATCGCCCCGAATGTGATTGAATGAAATAAAGCAAAGAAAAATACAATTGGGAAACAAAACAAGTTATTCATAATATTACTAATTTACTACTTTCTTTAACGAATCCCCCAAGGTCAAGTCAAGTTTTACAAGAAAGAGACAGACCTTTTCTCGACTTCTGAATAATCTGGGTCTAATGAATGTAAGGTAGGGTGAAAATATTTAAATACATTTGGGTGTGGATGAGCATATTCTCGGCAGGAGGCGTAGTCACTTGTGCCTGGGCGGACCCGATGGTTTTCAATCTAACGCCACTTGGGAAAATGAACAAGATAGATGTGCTTCTGGCCACGGGATTTGGTAGTGGTCAGGTGAAGGGAAGATTTACTCAAATAGCAGGTAATATAAAATTTTCGGTTCGCAACCCAAGTGTATCCATTGGAGATGTTGCGATGGACGCGCGGACTTTACAATTTGGATATGGAAAAGTGAATGGAGATGCCCATAATCCAGAATGGTTAAATTCTTCCCAGTTTCCACGAATCTCATTTCGCCTGGAAGAATTATCCAACCATCGCTGGCAGGGAGAAGTGATGAAGGCCAAAGCATCCGGCAAGCTCAAAATCAAGGGGCAGTTGATCCCGATCTCTGTGCCTGTCAATCTGAGATATTTGCGGGCTGAACGACGTGCATATGATGGAAAAAGCGGAGATGTGCTTTATGTAACAGGAGAGTTCCCACTAAGTCGTGGCCAATTTGGGATTAACTCAGGATCTGCTCTTGACTCAGTCTTAGATGCAATCACAGTTCGTATCCAATTGATGGCGGGTTCAAAAACTATACGACCCTTTTTGCCTTGCCGAATCTTTGGTGGACGACCCTAAGTCATCGAATTTTCATTCTCTTTGGATAATTCTTATCCCTGCCAAGTAAGGGCATGACATAAAGCAAGCCCGAGGGCATCCGATTGATCAAAGGGCAAGGGTTTCCCTAATCCAAGCATCTGTGATAAAGTCAAAGACATCTGTTCTTTACTCGCCCGACCGAATCCGACGACCGCCTGCTTAACCCGCAGGGGAGCATACTCAAAGACAGCGGTACCGCGAATCGCCACTGCAGAAATAGCGGCTCCTTTTGCAGAACCCATAATCTGAGCAGTCTTGAAATTTTGTACATAAATGGTGGCTTCACAGGAAACATGACGAGGTTTCCATAGATCAACAAGACCTGCTACCGTCTGATGAATTCTGCCCAAGCAATCTACAGAATCAACTTTAGCGGTTAGTTTGAGTGTTTCAGAATGCAATAACTGATAGGTGGAACCTTTACACTCAAGGACAGCAAGCCCTGTACCGCGGAGACTGGGATCAATTCCTAAGATTCGCCCAACGAAAGGTTTTTTTTGAAGGAGAGCGGAGCTGTCAACTGGCAGTGCTTTTTTTCCCTGACCTGCGAGATGTTGGGCCCATAATTTACGCGATCGACTGTTCATACAAAAAACTAATTAAAAAATCATCCTTAATCCGGCAATTACGATAAAAAACCAAATCATACTCTCAAAAAATTTCTGATGGATCCTTTTTACTATGATCGGAGCAATTACTGCTCCTATCATTGCTGGAATAAATAGCCAACCGCTTACAGCAATGGATTCCCAGTTGATAATCCCAAGGTCAACCATGAAGGGAATCTTGCAAACATTTACAATAAGAAAAAGCCATGCAGAAGTTCCAATAAAAGCATATTTTGGCAGGCCCATGACTAGAAGGTAAAGCTGAGCAATCGGGCCTGCCGCATTGGCCAACATCGTGGCAACTCCACCAATCGATCCAAATATAATACCCAAACCAATAGAACCTTTGGGAATTTCTTGTACTAAATCATCTTCAGTGGAAGTTGGTTCTTTCTTTTTCTTCTTTTTGCGAAAGTTAAGAATAAAATGAAGTGCAGTCATACTCAAAAGGATCATTCCAATTAAAATTTTCAATTGGTTAACCCGATCGTCACCTCCTTGAAAATAATCAAAGACCCACCACCCCAAAACTGTTCCGATCAGGAAACATGGCAGTAATCGAATTATATATTTCCAATCAGCATGCCTGCGGTAAACTACTGTTGCAGCAATATCCGCAGAAATTAATACAGGAAGGAGAAGACCTACCGATAATGGAACTCCAATTGGACCGAGTGCATCCTCCATAACCAAAGCAAAAATAGCAACTGTCAGGTTACCAGCACCAGGAATCCCACCCTTACTCATACCCATAATTAAAGCGCCAAGGGCAAGTAGAAACCAATGAGTCTGAGTCAAGACTTCCATTTTAAATAATCGATCATCGACGAGTTGTGTTTTAAACAGAAAAACTTGTCAGGCGAGGGAAAAGGTACCCGAGGAAACTTCAAAGGTTTCCCAAATGGCAGACTCGGCTTCGGAAGGATAAGCTGTACCTGTTGCAAAAACCTGTGCCTCAGGTGGCAATAATTTACGGAAATTTGCTTTTCGTTTATTATCAAGCTCCCCCAACACATCATCTGCAAGAATAAGCGGTACGCGACCAAGAGATTGGCGAAGGTAAGTAAATTCTGCCAAGCGAAGAGCGAGTACTAACCCTCGTTGCTGCCCCTCGGATGCGTAAGTCCGGGCATCCCTTTTTTGTAAACGAAACAAAAAATCGTCACGGTGTGGTCCTTTACGAGTGGAGCCCATAATACGATCCCGAGGCCTTTCATCAGCTAATCTCTGCAAGTATTCTTCGACTGATTCAATTGATAAATCCGGAGCGTACTGGAGGTCAGCCTTTTCTGCTTTGTCTGTAAGGGAGGAATAACTAAGAGCAAGAGATTGAGATATCAATGGAATAGACTTGGCACGAAATATATGTATTGCGACCGCGCATTGGGCAAGAGATTGCTCAAAGGCTAGGAGTTCTCCGTCACTCGCTTCTCTTTTGAGTAAAACATTTCGCTCACGTAAAGAACGGGTATACCCTTGTAAATTATTAAAATACTCAAGAGAAGAGGAAGATAGCAAAAGATCGAGCCATTTACGTCTATCCGAGGGGCCTTCTCTTATAAGTCGAAAGTCCCGGGAACTGAGGGTTACTGCAGGGAATTGACCAAGATGTTCCCCTAACCGATTTACACGTTCGCCATCCACTTCCAGATTTTTTTCTCCTTTGGTACGGAAAGATAAGAAAACTTCTCTTTCATCTCCATTATCATCAAGAAAACGATAATAACTTTGGCTACGTGACTGCCCTTCCCTGACCAAACCATCCATACCACTTTTTCGAAAGGAACGTAGACTACCCGCCAGCCCTATCGCTTCGAGCAGATTAGTCTTACCCTGCCCGTTTGGTCCCAAAAAGAAAACCCGATCTCCAGAAAAAGTAAGGTTGGCATTTGCAACATTCCGAAAATCCTCGAGATTAAGAGAAAGGAGACGCATACGGGGTAATCAAATCGAGATAACAGAGGAATCAGATGATTCCATTTTCAGCTCACAGTAAACCTGAACAAAGGCAGCTAGGAGCCCGTCCCAATCTTCTCGAGTATGAGAATGAAAGGAACTAACCCGAAGGAGTTTTAGACTATCAACAGGAGATAAATTCATAGCCTGAGCTATGGGAGAGCCTCCATTTTTGGTCGTTGAGCACGCAGATCCAGTGGATACCTGATACCCGAGTTTATCAAGTTTTCCCACCCAACGAAGATTTTCAAACTTTGGCATTATGAATAGGGAAGTATTCCAAAGCCGTGGAGAATTTTGCCCGATAAATCTAATGCTTGGAAATTCGGTTGCCATGTGCTTTTCGAACTCATCACGAAGGAGGCTTAATTTCCTGGAATCAATCGATCTATCGACATTGGATTGCCAAGCAGAAAAAGCTGAAACAATCGAAGGAAAGTTCTCCGTACCTCCTCTGCGGCCTTTTTCCTGGGCTCCACCTAAGAGGAGAGATGATGCACCATCTCCAACCAACCATCCGACCCCCTTCGGTCCTCCGAACTTATGGGCACTTGATACACTAAAGGTGCAAAGATTAAGGTCATCTACATTTTCCTTACCAGGTAGCTGAGTACTATCACAGTGATAAGGAATACCATGATTCATGCAAAGTGTAGCTACCTGCCGCCAAGGTTGGATAACTCCTGATTCATTACTGGCTGCCATAACGGAGACAAGTGCAGGCTTTGCTGAAGTATTTAGATATTCAGCCAACTGATCTGTATCCAAGCTTCCATTAACGGTGTAAGGCATTAAGTCTACCCTCCCTGAAAACCAATAATTCGCAGCTTCAGAAACACTTGGGTGTTCGTAAGGAGAAATAAGAACACGAGATGAGGGAGAAGAAACCCTAGCCACATTGGAAAAAACCGAGTTATTGGACTCGGTAGCTCCTGAAGTGAATACTACCTGATCGGAGCTGACACGAAGAAAAGAGGCAATCGACTCCCTGCATTTCTCCATAGATGCCCGAACCCTTGCACTAGACAAATAAGGGGATGAGGGGTTAGCCCAATCCTGACCCAAGGATGCATGCAATACATCCCGGGCAGCGGGAGTCATTGGCGTGGTTGCATTATTGTCGAAATACGACATCCCTAAAAAATCGTTAGCGATTTAAAGGCACAGGTGGGATTCGTAATTTCTGGCCGACACTGAGACTATCTTTACTACGCATAACATCTCGATTAGCCTCGAAAATATGATCAATGTGAGATGAATCGCCGTAAAACTTAC
>JAOFOL010000055.1 GCA_028042835.1 Opitutales bacterium
AAACAAAAAGGACTCACAGCACTGACCAGAACTATGCAGGTCGAAAATCCTAAATCATCAGTAATGTTGCTGGCAGAGAATGGTGACGCTCAAATTGAGAAGACAGACCAGACATTTACCGTTTCCTTGGAAGGGCGGGCCTGTAATTTTTCATTAGTTGATTCTTCAAAAGGGGTAAAGTTATCCATTTGGGAAAACCTTTTACTTTGCGAAGTGCCCAAAGGAAAGAGTCGATTTAAGGTTGCGATGTGGGCAGGCGATCCGGCTTATCAGCCTGCCGTTCGGTCTGCAGCTGGAAAGGCTGAGGATTTATCCAAGCTTACCCAGGGAGGCTCAGCTCAATGGGGTGATCCCATCCCCGCCGAAAGTGAACTTTCGGATAATCAGACTGATGCCTATGTGGTGGACAAGATTGGTGTTCCTTTTAATAACCCACATGAACCCAAGATGCGAATTGGTGCTTTTGATTTTTTCAAGGATGGCAAGACTGCGGCGGTATGCACATGGGATGGGGATGTATGGATTGTTTCCAATATTGATGAGCAGTTGAATAAGGTTTCTTGGAAACGATTTGCCACCGGTTTGCATGAACCGCTCGGACTGAAAATCGTGAATAAAAAAATCTACACCGTCGGAGATAATCAAATTACCCGTTTTCATGATTTCAATGGAGATGGCGAAGCCGACTTTCTGGAAAATTTCAATAACGACTGGGAGAATACAGAAGGCTTTCATGCCTTTTGTTTTGATTTACATACCGACCCGGAAGGAAATTTTTATTTCGCCATGGGCTGTCCCGTACGGGCTGGAGGTCGCGGGTTTGAGAGAATGGGTAAGCAGCACGGCTCCGTGATCAAAGTTTCTCCCGATGGAAAAGAAATGTCTATTTATGCAAGTGGCTTTCGGGCGCCTAATGGAATTGGAGTTGGGCCGAATGGAGAAGTGACCACCGGGGATAATGAGGGATCTTTCGTGCCGAGCGCACCCCTGCATTGGGTAAAGCCTGGAAGTTTTAATGGGGTGGTTGATTCCTATCATGGGAAACGAAAATTGAAAAGTTCCCCGATCGCAGGGTATGAAATTGAATACAAGGATTGGAAAAAATATAAAGCGGATGCCCGCGAAGGTTTTCAGCATGATCCTAATGAAGCACCTAAGCCGTTGGTATGGATGAGTAAGAAGCGCGGGATTGATAATTCCGGAGGCGGGCAGGCATGGGTAACCAGTAGCAAATGGGGTCCACTTAAAGACCAATTACTTCATCTCTCTTATGGACAAAGTAAAATGTACGTCGTGCTTAAGGAAGAGAAGGATGGCCAGATGCAGGGTGGTGTCGCCAGGATCCCAGTTGAACTTTCCAGTAGTGCAATGAGAGCCAGAATGAACCTTAGGGATGGACAACTTTATGTTTCTGGGCTTAAGGGGTGGCAAACCAATGCCAAAGGAAACGGTGGATTGGATCGTATTCGATACACCGGTAAACCAGTTCATTTACCCAAGTCCATTCAGGTGAAGAAGGACAGCATTGAAATCAGTTTTTATGAAGCCCTTGATCCGAACGCAGTCAATTCACTTTCCCAATTCAAGTTTGGTGCCTGGAATTTAAAATGGTCATTTAACTATGGCTCTCCCGAAATTCCGGTTAAAGGTTTGGAATTGAAAAAAGTGGAACTTCTTGAAGATGGGAAAACCATTGCCCTATATATTCCAAATCTAAAGCCGGTGCACATGGCTCAGATTGATTACGATATCAAATCAGCCAAGGGAGAAGAAATCAAAGGACGGATTGATCACACCATCCATGTGGTGGAATGAGAAATCCTCCGTTAACCAAGCATCCGTAACTCTTCTTTTGCATGGAACACACCGTGACCTTTCGTCTTAAGCATTCCATGGGTTCTCCTGAGGAAATTGATTTTCTCTCAGCTTTGGAAAAACTTGCCGAAATACCCGGGGTGAAAAACTTCCGTATTCGCCGCCAAGTCAGCCCGAAGAATTCCCATACCTTTGGTTTATCGATTTATTTCGACAGCGACGAAGACTTTCGGGCATACTCCAATCATTCGCTCCATGATGCTTTTGTCCTAGAGCGTTGGATTACCGAAGTAGAGGATTTTCAGGAGTCCGATTTCGAAGCCATGTAATGAAATGGGTTTTAACATTTGCATTGTTATTTCCGGTTTTCTGGAAATTTACTACTGCCGAAAATACTCTTTCTGAAAATAGTTTCATCTTCAAGGTGGAAGCACCTCTTCAGTATCAGGTCATTCAGCGGGAAGATCAAAATTATGGATGGGTGGATGTGCAAGTGTCCACACCAGAAACCCCCCTTTCTGAAATTCAGTTGGAGCATCGCCTTGTTTTAAATGGTAAAAATAGATCTTGGGAAAAGCTATCGGGTGAATGGAAGAATCAAAATCTTTTATCCCGACTTACGGTTCCTGATGGTGGTTGGTATGGCCTCGAAATAAGAGAAGCAGGAAATCCGGATAATCGATCGCAAGTGGTTCAGTTTGGAGTAGGCGAGATTTTTTTGGTTGCTGGACAATCGAACTCAGGAAATTACGGGGAGAAAAAACAGGCGACCCAAACAGGATTAGTTTCGGCCTTCGACTTTGAAAATAAAATGTGGCAACTTGCTGTGGATCCACAACCCGGTGCCGGTGGAAGGGGAGGAAGTATTATGCCTTTGTTCGGTGATGCACTAAGTAAGAAATTGAACCTACCCATTGGAATTATCGCCTACGGGCAAGGTGGAACCAGCGTGCGTGAATGGTTGCCCCAAGGCTCAAAGTTTCCAAATCCGCCAACTGTTGAAAACAAGGTTCGAAAAATCAAAGATGGCGAATGGGAAAGTTTGGGGAAGATCTACCCCGGATTTATTGAGCGTATGAAAGCATTTGGAAAGAATGGTTTTCGTGCCGTGCTCTGGCATCAGGGTGAAAGTGATGCCAACCAAAAAGATCCCACACGCACACTTTCCGGTCCTCTTTATGAAAAGTATCTTACCCAATTAATTGTAAAGACCCGAGCAGATCTTGAATGGGATGTTCCATGGTTTGTCGCACAAGCCACCTATCATGTACCGGGTGATGAAGCGGATCCGAATATTCGCAAAGCCCAGGCAAGCCTTTGGAAAAACGGAGTTGCCCTAGAGGGCCCGGATACTGATCAGTTAAAAGGGAAATTGCGAGAGCGTGACGGACAGGGCGTTCACTTTAGCGGACCGGGGTTGGAAGCCCATGCTGATGCATGGTTCGACAAAGTGAGTCCATGGTTGAAGCAGAAAACCAAGCAAGCAAAATATAAATTTTCATTTGGTGCGATTGCGGATTGTCAGTATTGCAGTGGGCCAAATCGGGGGTCTAGGCATTATGCATCTTCTGCAAAAAAGCTTCATCAATGTGTTCAGGAACTAAATAGCCACGATCTCGAGTTTGTTATCCACCTTGGTGATTTTATTGATCGGGATTATGACAGTTTCGATAAAGTCTTACCGATCTATCAATCTTTGAAAATGCCTGCCTATCATGCTCTCGGAAATCATGATTTTGATGTTGCCGATAAATGGAAATCCAAAGTGCCAGAGCGTATGGGCATGAAGTCAAAGTATTATGATTTCAAAGTCGAAGGTTGGCGGTTCATCGTACTGGATGGGAATGATGTTAGTTTTCATGCCTACCCAAAAGATAGTCTGGAATATCAGAAAGCGGGTGTATATTACCGGGAAAATAAAATCAGCTCACCCAAATGGAATGGAGCGGTGGGGGGAAAACAGGTTGCTTGGATGCGAAAAATTTTAGAGACAGCCGAAGCAAAAGGGGAGAAGGTTATTTTGTATTGCCACTTTCCGGTTTATCCCGCTGATCCCCATAATTTATGGAATGCAAAGGAGGTAGTTTCAATACTCGAAGAGTTTTCCTGTGTGAAGGCATACATCAATGGCCATAATCATAAAGGGAAGTATGGACAAAAAGACGGCATCCATTACCTAACTCTAAAGGGAATGGTGGAGACGGAAGATAATGCCTACTCGATCATTAGTGTTCATCAGGATGAGCTGAAGGTGAAGGGCTATGGTAGAGAGGCCGATCGTGTACTTCAGATCAGATAATATATTTTCCATAGCTTTTTTATTCATTTAAAAAGATCATGCACTATCGTTCAGAAATTGATGGGTTACGTGCATTAGCAATCATACCTGTTATTCTCTTCCATGCGGGGACAGAATTTTGCTCTGGAGGATTCTTGGGAGTCGATATTTTTTTTGTTATCAGTGGTTATCTGATCACGGGAATTATCGTCAAAGAAACCCAAGAAAATAAATTTTCAGTAATTAATTTTCTTTCAAGAAGAGCAAGAAGGATTTTACCGCCTTTGTACTTCATGATGTTTGCTATATCGATCTTTTATCTTTTAATAGCAAGGCCTTCGGTTGAAGAATGCACCCTGTTCGGAGAGTCGTTGCTTTCATCAGTCTCTTTTTTATCAAATTTTTACTTTGCAATAAATACAGGATATTTTGCAGCTTCTAGCGAACTTTTACCTTTTCTGCATACATGGAGCTTATCAGTTGAAGAACAGTTTTATCTAATTTACCCACCCTTACTTTTAATCTTTCTACGCTTGGGTAAAAAATTTCCGATTATTTTTCTTCTTTTGATTTTCTTTCTAAGTTTAGCTCTTGCACATTTTGGTTCTGGGATCCTTGGGAAATGGAACTTTTATATTTTACCCACAAGAGCATGGGAAATTTCACTGGGAGCCCTTTGCTATTTTACTTCACGAGATTTTGTAAAAATTCAGAGTAAAAAAATAACCAATGAATTCTTAAGTGTTTTGGGGCTAGGCTTAATTTTGTATTCGATTTTGTTTCTTGATCAATCCATTAACGCACCAGGACTCTGGTGTTTAATACCTGCTATTGGTACAGTCTTAATTATTCAGTTCTGTAAGAAAGGAACTACGCTTCAATCAATTCTCGGGAATAAGGTTTTAGTTTTAATTGGACTACTTAGTTATGGTGCTTATTTGTGGCATCAACCTATACTTGCTGTAACGAGGCATTTTGTCATCCACCCCAGCCAAATCTCTCCTTCATTAATAAGCATAGCAATTAGCGTCTCTTTTTTATTGGCACTGATTAGTTTTCATCTCATCGAAAAACCATTCCGTTCTGGAAGATTGTCTATCCTTTGGCTTTTATTTCCTTTGATCATACTGGTTTTCCTTGGAATATTTACTAAAGAGTTTTCATCCCTTGGTATAAATCCTAGAACTGAATCCTTTTCCAACACTGTTCGTGATCTTGCTCGGAGTAATTATGACTCACATCGTAATAATGACGGTTATGATTTTGGGCTTTTGGATAAAGAAAATATAAATCTCTTGTTGCTTGGAGATTCCCATGCTCGAATGTTGATTCCTAATGTATCCAAGCACCTTGAAGCTAGAGGTTGGAGAGGCTTTCACCCTTATAATAAAGAAACTAAATCAAACTTTTTAGCAATAAACCAGGGAACTACAGGGCAATTCCTCTCAACCTGGTTGGTAGAAATTGAAGAATTAGCAAAAAACGCAAAGGCCATTGTTTTGTCTTTCAGAAACTCTCGTTCCCAAAACAATTACTTTTATAATACGATTAACCCTGAAAAATCAGACAATTTTTTCGATATTTTGGAGCAGAGAATTTTGCAAATTACAAAGTTAACTCCAAAATTAATAATTGTCGGCCCTGTGCCCGAAACTCCATTTTGGGGACCTAATCATGGAAGAACTTTTTTGCAAAATGATGTCAAAGTTTCTAGTTGCATGGAGGGTTTTATAAAAATACAGCAAAAATATTTAAATTTCCTTCAGAAAATAGATGAAAAGAATCAATCCATAAGTGTTGTTTTTCCACACGCTTTTCTTGCTACAAACAATCATTTATTGAAGTGGGTAGCCTATCAAGAGAACGAAGAGGAGGCTTTACCTTTGTATTATGATGATGACCATTTAAATCTTTTAGGTTCAACCAAACTGGTAAGTGATATCTTTGAGCACTTAGAATGAGAAAAACTTTAATTGTTTAAGAAATCAGTTTACTTATCTATGAAACCTTCCCTAAAACCGAACTGAATCATATCTCCCAATCTCTAAATCTCTAATAAACCTTATGAAATTATCCTTTCCCTTCCTCCTTACATTTACATCTGTCATTCTCTCATTTTCTCTAAAGGGAGCTAAGGGTATCGAGGAAGCTCTTTTTACTTGGACGGACTCTCCTTCCACCACGCTGAATGTGATTTGGTTAGTGAAAGATAAAGATCCAACCCTTTTTCTTTGGGGGCAGGCTGATCAAAAAGATACACAATCTACAAATGTGAAAAGACATTCTTTTTACAAGGGCTCGGGATTGGAGGTTTGTCAGGTTCAACTTACAGGTTTGAGTCCAAATACAGGTTACCGAGTATTTCTGGGCGATAAGGAATTTCGTGCTCGAACCTTACCATCAAAACGACCGGATCGCATTAGTTTTGTGACCGGTGGGGATATGATGCATCAACCTGAATTCCATAAGGATGGAGTTAAAGCGATGGCATCAAGGTCGCCCCATTTTGCACTCTTGGGAGGAGACTTGGCTTATGCAAATGGTCAGTCGTGGGAGCGGTGGCTCGATTGGATTGAGGAATACGCAGATCATGCGGTGAGCGAGGACGGATATTCCATCCCATTTATTGTGGCGATTGGCAACCATGAGGTGAATGGCGGGTATGGAAAAACGCCCAAAGAAGCACCTATGTTTTACAACTTATTTCCATTTCCACAAAAACTGAAATCCTATTATATCATCGATTTGTACGAAGATTTATCTGTGGTAATACTCGACTCCTCCCATACCTATTCCATTGAAAGTCAGACTGAATTTTTAAAATCCTCGCTTTCTTCTCGCAAGGATCGTACCCACTTATTTGCTCTCTATCATTTCCCCGCTTACGGAATCATGAAGGGCGGTTTGAATAGTCCCATCAGTAAAAGTATGAGAAAGCATTGGGTTCCCTTGTTTGACCAATACGGTCTGGATGCTGCCTTTGAAAACGATCACCATGTTTATAAGCGTTCTAAACTTTTGAAGGGAGACAAAGTAAACCAAGATGGCACGCTATATATTGGAGATGGAGCTTGGGGGGTAAAGACTCGGAAGCCCGGAGCCAAGGAGTATTGGTATGTTGAAAAATTCGAACCAACCCGCCATGTCATTGAAGTTGAGATCAAAGATAATGTTCGTACATACCGTGCGATCAATCATGATAAAAAAGTTTTTGACGAATTCGTTGACAAGCGCGATGCGGACTAAAAAATAAGTCAAAATTGCATAATCTAGCCTTGTTCTTTT
>JAOFOL010000056.1 GCA_028042835.1 Opitutales bacterium
CAGCGTGCTTGGTGACTACATTTACAACTCCACTTACGGCATTTGTTCCCCAAATCGACGCACCCGCACCACGGATGATTTCCACACGGTCTAAAATGGCGAGAGGTACATCTTCGGTGGTCCAATTGATCGTACCTCCCATACGTTGCAACACTTCCCGACCATCCACAATCGTAAGGAATTTCTCTGTAGCCGAACCACTGAAGTTCCGCATGGTGACAAAATCATCATACCCAACTCCGCGGCTAACATACATACCCGCAACATTTCGTAAAGAATCCACCATCAAAACATGACCGTTTAAGCTGACATCATCCGGACGGATAACATGGACAGATGCTGGGTTTCTCCAATACTCTTGTTCATACCCTAAAACACTGCGAATCGGAACTCTACCTAAGTCTCGAAAATCAAGCTCAAGCAACCTTTTTAATTCTGCTTTTTCGAAAGGGCTTAAGAGTGAATCTCTCTCTTCCTGCCCACAGACAACACAAATTGACAATAAGCAACTTGTGAAAAGCAAGAAGAAGCTAATAGATCTACCTAACATTAAGTAATTATCCTACTAAGCGAAATAAGCCATTGGCAATTTATTTCGATATGTGCTCAGAAACGAAATTTATCTTTCCTGAGGCAATATTTAACATATAAATAAAAATTGTGAGTGTTCTAAAAACACATGCAGACATACACTTAGATATAAGTGTAGTAGTCAGTAGGTATCAATCGGCAACAACATCAATCATAGACTTCAATATCGAGTTCCATGTAGATGGAGTCTCAAGGGTTTCATTTGAGAACATGCATCCATCCCAGCAGATATGTTTGATTCCACGGGATTCAAAATCTTTCAACCAATATTGAGAGCAACGAGTGATATCTAACTTCCCATTGGGATCATCGGCCGGGCAATGCTTACCTGTTTTGTCATGCGAACCGGCACCATGAACTTGGCCATCGTTTTGAGCCACATGAAAATCAATTGTCCAAGGACGAAGTTTGTCCGTCATCTTCTCGTAGGCTGGCCAAAATTCTTCTTCGGCGTATCCGTCATGAAGAAGTGCGTGCTCGGGAGCATTGTATCCCATTAAGTAGAGATAAGTGTGGGCGAGATCAGCTTGAAAGCCAAGGGCTTCGGGCATTCCGACTCCCTCAAGGATATCGAGCATGTCTTTCCAACTATGCATACCTGCCCAACAAATTTCCCCTTCTGCTGCTAAACGTTCACCGTGATCCGCGGCGATACGAGCTGCTTCCTTAAAAGTTTCCACTATGCTTGCGGTATTGGCTCCGGCATCTTCTCTCCACTTTTCCACACCGAATTCAGCAGAATCAATTCTGATCACGCCTCCTTTACGAGCACCATGCTCGTTAAATACTTTAGCTATACGGCAAGCCATTTTCACTGCGTCGAGAAACTTTCCTTTCTGTTCCTCGGTTCCCATTGCTGAGTCACCTATCGTACCGGGCCAAACAGGAGCAACTAAAGAACCAATATCAAAACCCTTACTTACTATTAAATCCGCAATCCCTTTTAACTCGTCGTCACTGGCTTCAGGATTGGTATGCGGTAAAAACAAAAAATAATCAATACCATCAAACTTTCTTCCATTGACCTCTGCAGCAGCAGTAAGATCTAACATGTGCTCGAGACTTATTGGTGGTTCCTGTCCGTCGTCATCACCTTTACCCACAAGACCGGGCCACATTGCATTGTGAAGTTTCAAAGAAGATAAACTCATTTTATTTATATAATTGGGGTTGATTTAAGGGGAAGATTGTTAAAAGCCTTCTTCCCTACAATCGAAAATGAAGGCAATCTGACAAGAAAAAACTTTATTTATCTACGCAAGCTCTTGCATTTTACATAATATTTATAATAAGTTAATATAAATTATATCTTATGAAAACTTCCTCCATTGCAATAAACTTATTATTAATACTTTCCCTGGCCCTCTCAGGCTGGGCTAAACAGTCGGATAGCCCAAGTGCCGGTCTGGAAGAATTGTTTCCTGGTAAATTACTGGATTCAGACGGTAAGGAAGTATCCAAAGATGTCATTGCGGGCAAAACAGTCGGTATTTATTTTTCAGCCCACTGGTGCCCTCCCTGCCGTTCTTTCACCCCAAATCTCGTGAAGTTTCGTGACAAGAATAAGAAAAATTTTGAGATCGTCTTTGTAAGTTCTGACCGTTCCTCTAAAGCACAAATGGATTACATGAAAGAAGCAGGGATGAAATGGTATACCCTTCCCCACCGCTCAGATGAAGCCAATGCATTAGCCAAAAAATTTGAAGTCCGAGGAATTCCGTCGTTAGTGATCGTTTCGGATAAAGGAAAAACTATTACTAAAAATGGACGCGGAGATGTTTCGAGTAATCCCAAGGGGGCACTTAAAAATTGGCTAAAAAAATCTTAACTGAAGAAGATTTACATTACCCCATTTTCAGACAAATAGCTCCTAATCACCTATCATAAACATAGGCACCTCCTATTAGCGGTCGTCACCCTCCTTTTCCTGTGTGAGGTTGTGACCGGACAGGTTTCTTGGCTGTCTTCTTCGTTATGGCTTAAAAAAGACCAAGTCATAGAAATTAGCCCACCAGAAGATTCTAGTCGCTTGCGTTTATTACTCGAAGATACCGAGACAGGGGAAAGTAAACCATGGCAAACTAGCCACTTACCCCTGGATTCCAATGGTACGATCTACTTTCGTGTGCCATACGACATTGAACGAAGCAAGGTAAGTTTTGAGTGGAGTACTTACGATCCCTTGCCCTATTCATTCTACACTGGAAATAGTAATTTTACTTCCCGAGCATCAGATCCCACTGAGAGAAATAATAAATTAGCAAGAGCATTTTACCTTGAAACTTCGGTCGATGAAACTGAAACCAATGATGATGATGTTCAAGAATCCGACATTTGGAAAATACTCGGACACAAGTTGTATTTTTTTAATCAGCGCAGAGGACTACAAATTTTAGATTTAAAAAATCCTTTAAAACCCGAAGTCGTGGCTAGATACCGCCTGCCAGCTTCCGGCGAACAAATGTATATAAGTGAATCAGGGAAGTATATTTTTCTTTTCGCAACCCGCCCCCACCAAACTTGGCCTTATGTGACCGATCTTCGTATTTTGAAATTCGAGAGCGAACAGGTTACTGAAGTTTCCAGTCTTACCCTCCCTGGGAATTATCAAGAGAGCCGACTGATCGGCGATACCCTCCATATTCTAAGTGAAAAATGGGAAAATAAATCAACTGAATGGCAGGGTTGGAAATTCAACTACTCTACTTTCCTTACTAGCTTGGAATTGGATGACCCTGAGAACTTGACGAAATTGAATGAGATCATGATTCCCGGAAGGCCACAGGTAATACAGGCAACCAACGATCATCTAGCCGTCGTCACGCGGGACCCTGTGGACTATTACAATAAACATGTCACTCGAATCTTCTCTCTTAAAAACCCAAACAATATCCCGGAAGAAATTGCTTTGGTCCGACCAGGAGGTCGGATTTTAGATAAATTTAAGATTCGAATATCCGGCAATACACTCACACTTATCTCTCAAGCCTACCGAAACTCAAATTGGAACCAGAGGTATTCTCTTTTGGAAAATTTTGATATGACAACAGGTGAAGTGATCGGTTCTATCGATCTTGCTGAAAGGGAAACTCTTTACGCCACAAGGTTTGAAGGAAATAATGCCTACATTGTTACTTTCTTGCAGACTGACCCGTTATTTATAATCGACTTAAAAGACCCTGCTAAACCCACAATCGTATCCGAATTAATCGTTCCCGGTTGGTCTGAATACCTTCAAATAATTAATAACCAATTGTTTGCCGTAGGAGTGGAAAATAGCAGGGTGACTGCTTCACTCTTCGATACTTCGGATAAGAAAAACCCTTTTCTTAAAAAAAGAATTTATATGGGAGATGAAAATGATTTTAGTTGGAGTGAAGCAAATTATGACGAAAAGGCAATTGGACAAGTGCTTTCGCAAGGGCTGTTTTTTATTCCATACCAAACTTGGACGCAAGGAACCCAGGAAAATAAACTTCAACTTTTAAAACTTGAAAGCGGAAGTTTAGAAAAAGGGGGCAAAATTTCTCACAGGGTGGAAGCACGACGCTCCACAACCGACAGCACGGGCATTTACCTTTTCTCAATATCTGAAGAAGAGCTTATCGTGAGTAATATACTGGACATCGATGCACCTTATAAAGTCGGGAGTTTTCCATTGGCCTGGACAACCAACCGTACTCACCTTGTTGGAGATAATGCAGTGCAGTTAGAAAAGTCCGCCAGCAATCAATGGGGTTGGGGCTTCTTGAATAATGAACAAAATGCCACCCTCAGGCTTACTTCAGGGGACGAATTCGATGACCTTGTGGAAGAAATCAATCTGGGCTCAGGAAGATTAGCAGGTAGCATTGTGGATGGTACCCTCGTTCATCTTGCCATAATCCAAGATAATAAGTTTATTGCCAAAACAGTTGAGATAGAAGACGAAAAGATCGTTCCTCTTGGAAGCACAGAAATAAAACTTCATACATCTTCAACGCATGCTGAATTCAAAGGCTTTTTAGTCGATAAAAATTTCGTCTGCTGGGCAACAAAAGCTGAAAGTAATGATTTCTTTTATCCCTTCGAAAGAAATTTCTTACGCATAGCATCGGATGGATATTTTCCTTATCCAAATAATTTCTCATCTAATTTGGAAGTTCATGTTTTCTCCTACGAAACAGGCTTGGCGAGCAACTCCATCGTTCATGAAAGCAATGTAAGTATTAACATTAACCAGACAACTGAACTGGAAGGGCCCTTCCGTGTAGGCAAAAAAATTATTTACGGTACAACTGCATATATCGACCATTACCGAGACTCCGGTATTATTGCCGCGGAGACCAACTCCACGATCTTACTCGTAGATCTAGAAGACCCAAAATCTGCTGAAGTCCAAAAGCCCATTTCAAGCCCAGGTACTTTAATTGGCACACAGACCAATACTCAGGATCCAGAAACTGGGTATTTATTTTTTGAAAACAGTGCCGTACAATTGGGTAATTATAATCCCAAGTCCCTGTCCAAGAATAATGCAAGTACGCTTGAGGGTTTTGGTAGGTCTCTAACTTCCTGTGCTTTTGACGGATCGAATCTCTATCTTCTGGATGAACTTGATCTCTCAAGAACTACCGGGCCAGTTGAAATAAACGAATATTATATTTTTGTAGCCCAGTCCGAAGACAATATGAAAGGAGTGCGTGCATACCAAATTCAAGAGGATGGTTCTTTTTTGCAAACTGGGTCACTGTTTGAATCCTTTGAAATCGCACAAATCCTTACTAACGGGATGGATGTAGTGGGTAAAAGTGATCAGGGCATTCATCTAAGTCAGGGTTTACTTGAATGGCCTCAGCATAAACAATCCGGTAATTTCTTCCTTAATTTAGAAAACTTTGATACCTCCCCAGATGGATTTGCCATTTCCACCGGAAATTATGGGGTCGAATGGATCAAGCGTCCTGAAGAAAACTTACTACCAAGTCGTCTGCCAAACCCATACAACTTCACTCCTCCCCCTGAAGGCTCACTAGTAAGTCAGGTTTTAGTACCTTACTACAATCCGACAACCAATGAATACTGGGTAGCTAACTCAGCGGGTTGGACCGCTCCAAGCGGATGGATACGGGGAACAAAAAATGAAGATGAGCCACAAAATGATGCGGCCAACCGCAGGTCTCAAGCAAGCAATAATTGGCAAGTTCTAGCCCCCGAAAGAATCCGATTGTTCGCTGTGGACAAGCCTCCTGTTTTTTTTGATTCCAATGTTACGAGAGCATGGAAATACAGACCCAATACCCCAATTGACAAGGATGTAAAATTAGTAGACGGCAGATGGAAAAACCAAATTTGGTTTGGCTCATTTTACGACATCTCTTTTCCATGGATCTATCACGCCAAACTCAAGTGGATTTATTTCAGTGAATCTGCAGATGCAAGCTTTTGGTTGTGGACAAGTAAATTGGGTTGGATTTGGAGTCATGCAGAAAACTTCCCCTACTTTTTTTCAAGCGAAAATAAAGGCTGGATTTTCATCGATATGAATCAAGATATTCTTCGCTACTATAATTTCAGCAATAGGACTTGGTTTGCTTACGACTAAATCTCGCCTGCTTGTTCTATAGATAATCATACAACGCATATCTTTTGTCCCTCAACAAAGATGGTTGCGGTTAATGAATAGGAGATTATCGTAGATATCAATAATAGGCATCCCTAAGACAAGTTTATCTATTCCAATTTCCCTATCCTTAATTTACAATAACTCTTCGATTTATTATTCATTGAAGCGAGTGATGATGTATCGCATTTTCTTAATTCCATATGTCTACAAAGCAAAATACTTATTTACGCATTTCTTCCAGCGACAATTTGCTTGTTGCACTTCAGGATTTACCAATCGGCACGAAAATTGAATCGAATGGTAGCTCTTTTTCCCTCCACCAAGATGTTCCAGCCAAACACAAATTTGCAGAGAAACAGATGCCTGCAGGTACTCAAGTCAGGCTCTATGGGGTACTTGTGGGAGAAGCAATTAAGGAAATCAAGCAAGGTGAGAAAATCACTCAGAGTAATGTAATTCACCGAGCAGAGTCATACCAAAACAACGAAGACCCAGTTACTTGGGATCCACCACAAACCGATTTATGGAAGAACCAAACTTTTAATGGTTACCTCAGGTCTGACGGGGCTGTAGGTACAGCTAACTACTGGTTGGTTGTACCGATGGTTTTTTGTGAAAATGGAAATATTGAGACTTTAAAATCATCGATGCTCAAAGCTCTCGGATTGGAAAAA
>JAOFOL010000057.1 GCA_028042835.1 Opitutales bacterium
AGTCTGTATTATCCAGCACATAAACAATCCGGGCTTTATCCCCAATATCTCCAGTGTTATCAAAAGTGAAAAGGTTCCCCTCGTCATCAAAGGCCAACTCCTGTGGATTCCTTAGCCCATGAGCATACACTTCAAAATTTGTTCCATCGGAATCACAACGAAAAACAGCTCCTCTTCCTGAAGCTTCAAAAATTTCTCCATCTTCTCTTTCGACATAAAATCCCCGATCCCCGATCGAAAAATATAATCGACCATCAGGTCCGCGGATAATCCCGTGCAGGTCATGACCAATAAAAGAGACTCTCACCCCAAAACCTTCGACTATATTATCCATGGTATCAGCTACGCCATCGTCATCAGGATCAGTAAGCTTTCGCAATGCTGGTATACATGTGAAGTAGGTAGCATCTCTTTCAGCGAGAACCGAAAATCCGATACCATCCAAAGGCCTATCAAATGCATCAGAAAACAGCGTACGTTTATCAGCTACGAAATTCCCATCCGTATCCTCAAGTCTAATTAAACGGTCTGGCGTTTGTTCATACCAGGCTCGATCACGTTTATCCAAATGTGCATCGTAAAGTGCAAGTCTATCTGCCACCGTTCTTGAGCGGAAGTCGCCACGAATCATTTCACGAGCCCGTCGCAAATCCGGTACCCCAAACCAAAATCGATTAGCCTCCGAAACGAAAATTCGACCTTTTGGGTCCATATCCAAACTTGCCGGGTTCTCAACATGCGGATAGGTGACCCAGGTGTGCCCTACATATCCATCATGATTAATCTTTCCACGAAAAGGAGATGCTTCATTGCTCAATTCAGGCATGTTTGCTTCCTCCACTTCCAAAGGCTTGGCTTGGCAAAACAAGGTAAGTAAACAGACAAACTTAATAATAAAGAAATATTTCATAATAGAAAGAGCAATTTACTCCTTTTTGGATTTTGGACAAGAAAGACTTATTCCCCAAACAAAACTTACCCCCTGCGCCCAGATAGACTAACCATTTTAGTGGGCAACTGAGAATTCTTTGTCTAGGTTAATTATCATGGAAAATGAAAACCCATACTTACATTATGTAAAGAAAATGGCCCAAACATTTCGTGATGGGCAATCTCTCCCACTTGGGGAAATAAATAAGCCCAAGGCAGTAAAAATAAACAAGTCTGCACCTAAGGTGTTAATTCTTGCTCCCCATCCTGATGATGAGTGTGTAATGGGAGCGCTTCCTTTAAGATTACTGCGAGAAGCTGGTTCAGAAGTGATTACCTTACCTATCACCTTGGGAAGTAACCCGGCAAGAAAGGTAGAAAGAGAAAAAGAACTGGCATTAGCCTGTGAATGGATTGGTTTTAAACTTCAGAGTATCAAAGAGGGGGGACTTGAAAGGATAACTCCGGAGTCTAGAGAAATGGATCCATTTCATTGGGAAAAGGCTGTTATAGCACTTAGAGATTCTTTGGATCAAATAAAACCGGATATGCTCTTTTTACCAAATGCAACGGATTGGAACCGTACGCACCTTGGTGTCCACCTTTTAACTAAGGATGCTCTCATTCAATTGGATTCATTTTCAACAACCTTGGTTGAAACCGAATTTTGGGGTCAAACCCAAGACCCTAATTTAATGGTGGAAAGTTCAATGCAGGAAGTTGCCGACTTAGTGGCCGCCCTATCTCATCACCGCGGAGAGGTTGAGCGAAATCCTTTTCATTTAAGATTACCCGCGTGGATGCAGGATAATGTTCGGCGTGGAGCAGAAGTAGTTGGAGGCCAAGGAGGGAATGCTCCAGACTTCGATTTTGCAACTCTCTACAAACTGAGTCGATGGGATCAATCTAAACAGTACTTATTGTGGAATAAGGGAAAAGTTCTATTCCATAAAGAAACGGGGGAGAGCAAAATAGTGGAGCAATTATCTTAATGACTGCTTAGTAAAGATTAAATCAGAAGCTAAAATCTTTTGTACGAATAAAAGTTTTCCCAAATTATTGTAAGCTTCCATTTTAACCTCTGGGTTCTTGGTACGGGTATTAAACTTCAAAAGACAAAAACCACATGTTTTATTATACCCCCAAATTAAACTTTCAGTCTTAATTACCGGGTGCACATGATGGTTAGTTAAACGACCGCTTACAAATTCAAACAAACCATATCCCTTAGGACGTTCTGTTTTTCGCAAATCTATTCGATGGCGATCTGCTGCAATAAGTAGCACTCCTTCAATACTTTCATCTTCGATAAAACTGAAGATTTCTTCTCTTTCTTCGGGGTAACCGTCCCATGGATCCTTACTTCCAGGTTTAATTCCCTCAGAAAAAGGTACCGAAGAAGCGATTATCTTAAAAACTGCACTAGAATTCCTCAGGGTTTCCTTGAGCCATCTCTTTTGCACAGGGCCCAGCATGGACTTCTTTTTCCGATCCCGGTAGTAACGACAGTCCAGCATAATGATTTCAACCTTGCCCAAAGTGAAACTATGCCAACACCCTGGATTCTTATCTCCCCCACCCATAATCGGGTTGTTCCAGTTACGGGTAAAATTGGCAAGCACCGGTTTTTTCCAGGCTGGCTGATTGACCAATGAGCCTGGCACACAGTCATCAGTTCCAAAATCATGGTCATCATAAATCGCATGCATTGAAGTACCGGCAACTAATTTTCTCCATTCGGGACGGGAATGTCGCCGGGAATAACAGTAATTACCTGTCCACTGAACCTCCTCAGGATCATCAATGTAAACATTATCCCCTAACATAAGCATGGCGCGGGGTTCATGCCCAGCAATCAACTCCCAGATTTTTTCATACTCCGGAACAAATCCTGAACATCCACCAAAGGCTAAGGTGAACTTAGATTCCTCATCGGGCTGCGGATAGGTGCGAAAACCCAAGTCCACATTTGGAATCTCAATTTTCTCGCCGTTTACAAATACATGATAAGAAAAATAAGTTCCAGGTAGGAGTCCATCCAGTTCAATTACTCCGACAAATCCGTTTTCCTGAGTGGTGCGTATAGATTCACGACCAGAATGACCGGAGACTTCCACTGCCACCTCGTGGGATCCGTCCGTGCGAAACCAAAAACTTGCACCTGTATCCGTAACCCTGCCCAGCATAGGTCCATGCAATATAGGAGATGGGGAAATTTTGCTTTTCCACTTTTTAAAATCCGCATGCTCACGGAGCGGTGCTAACCATTCCCTAGGTTCCGCCAAAAGACGTTCAAAAGGAAGCCCCAAACGGACTGCATCCCGTGCCGAGTCCAAAGCTTTTTCCACTTTTCCTTCATGCAAGAGACATAAGGTGGAAATAAATCCCTTTTCCGCTGGATCGGTATGCTTCTTTCCATTCTTTAATTCATGGTACGCTTTTTCAATCTTATCTTCTGCCAGGTAACGAAAGGCATTTCGCTCACGGTCATGCTGACCGAAGATAAAAGAATTAAATACTCCCAAAAAAATAAGAATATTAATAAACAGAGAAGGCAAAACTTTCATTCTAATCTGGCTCATAAATTTTACTGTATTTTAATTTCAATAAAAATGTCAGGAAAAAATAAATAAAATAGGAGTTATTGAATTAGGAGATCAGTAACTTCTGACCCGCCTTCTTTATAGACTTAGAGAGCATAATTGACTTCATGATTATTTACTTTTTGGGAAATTCAAAAACCATTCCCTTTGATTGATGTCCTCATTCTCATCAGATACATATCAGCCGTCATGTAAAGCGTGGATCCATCGTCTCCAAATGTACAATTTGCCGTGCGTTGGCCGGTAAGAATAGTACCCAAATGTTTACCCTTGGGGGAAAATACTAAAACTCCTCCGGGTCCGGTGGCCCATATATTTCCATCCACATCCACTTTCATACCATCATTCCCCCCTTTTCGGGATGGATGTTTTTTTCGATACTCTGTGGAGTCAAAGAATAGCTTACCCTTTTGAGCCATACCGTTTTCTTTCAGTGCATAAGACATCCAGATCGGGTGCGGACCATGAGAATTCGCCACATACAAAGTTTTTTCGTCTGGGGAAAGAGTAATCCCATTCGGTCGTTCAAGATCCTTGGCTACCAAAGTCACTTTCCCATTCTTGCGAAGAAGATATACTCCTTGATAATCAATTTCACGTTTTGGGTCTTTTTCTTTTTGAACAAGACCATAAGGAGGATCGGTAAAATAAAGTTCACCCTTTTGATTATAGACCAAATCATTTGGACTGTTAAATCGTTTCCCCTTGTACTTTCCCGCAAGGGTTTCATATACCGCACGGGGTGAATCAGTCGGTGCATTCATACGGGCAACCCGACGGTCTCCGTGCTGGCAAATTATCAGCCTACCTTTCTCATCGAGGGTCAAACCGTTGGATCCAGATTCACCCGGTCTTTTTTCTTTGGCAGTGTATCCGGATGGGTCCAGATAAACGCTTGCACCTTCTCCTTCTTTCCATTTGTAAATTTTATTTGCGGGCACATCAGAATAAAGAAGGAATTCTCCCTTGGATATCCATACCGGTCCTTCAGACCAGTCATATCCCTCTGCAAGAATTTCAATTTTTGCATCCAATGGAATGAGTTGATTAATCGAGGGATCCAATCGCTCAATAGATCCGGTAGTCGGGTAATCCTTAGCCACGAGAGCATAACTAAAGATAAGGTTAAAAAAAAGGAAACTGGTAATAACTGATTTTTTCATTGTTTTATAGGGATTAAATTTTCATCGCCATTCCGCGGCCCAGTCGTGGGTATGAACCTGGCTTTCAATATGCCATTCACGAAGTTGATCTAGGAGTTTTTGCTTCACTCCACTTGCTGCTGGTTTATCCCACAAATTCACCACCTCATCTGGATCATCTTTCAAGTTAAACAACTGTCCACATTTCATATGAAGGAAATGAACTAATTTCCATTCTTCATTTCGAATCATGCTCATGAATTCTGTTTCCGTTAAGATACCATCTTTGATTTGTTCAGCATAAACATAGTCACGAGGCTTCCACTCCTTACCCTGTAGTGCTGGCAAAATAGACTGGGCTTCGAAAGTGGGCGGAACCTCAATCCCGGCCATCTCAAGAATAGCGGGTCCGATATCCATATGTTGACACAAACCCTCTATGGAACGACCACCCTCAAAAATACCGGGTGCCCAGACCACCATTGGAATTCGAGTTACTAGATCATACATAGTCCATTTTTGACTGTGTCCATGATCGGTTAAACAATCCCCATGATCAGAACTAAAGATCACAATTCCATTCTCTAAGTAACCCTGTTTTTCGAGTGTAGATAAAATTTCACCAACCTTCTCATCTATCATACTGACATTCGCCAAGTAATATGCCCTTTGCCGGTGCCGTTGTTCACGACTTGGTTCAAGATCAAGCACAACTGAATCATGATCCACTTCATTATTATGCTTGCGTAGACCCTTCAATGGCTCAGGTAAACCATCGAGCTCCTCTTTCGTAACCTCCATTATCGGCAAGTCTTTTTTTAAATAAGGCTCACTGAAGCGCTTTGTCGGATCATAAGGTGGGTGAGGCCCCGGAAATCCAATCTGTAAAAACAGGGGTTCTGTTTTTGGATAAGTTTTTAACCACCAGGTAGCGGTATCCCCCACAAACATATCTGGATGCATATCCTCCGGAAGTTCCCAATCAAAAGCACCTAGAGCATCCTTATAATCAGCCCGCTTACGATAAAGTTCACGTTGCTGCTTAACCAGACCCCGGGCTTTTAAAGCCTTGTCCCACTCATCAAAATAGTAACGTTCCTCAAGGTAACGATCTTTATTCTCAACCACATATCGTTCATGGAATCCCAATGGGGTATGGTAAGGATAACTATGCATTTTCCCCACATTGACACACCGGTAACCCGTTTCCGCCAGCTGCTCAATCCATGAACGTTTCCATGAATCCGCATTTTTGAAAATCCCAGTTGTATGTGGATAATAGCCAGTAAAAAGGCTCGCTCGGGCAGGTGCGCAGGATGCTGCAGTGATGAAGCAGTTGTCGAAAGAAACTCCCTCATTTACAAGGCGATCCATATGCGGAGTGTCCATATGATCGTTACCCAGGGCAGCAATCGTATCAAAGCGTTGTTGATCAGTAATAATAAAGATGATGTTTGGCCGAGTATTCATTAAGATTTTGTTTAAATTGGATGTTACAAACTATTATGTCGGTTTGTACACAATTTCTTACAGAAATACTTCTTTTCTCCAAGCTAAGGTAAAAGAAGCGAGATCCTTTTACCTCAAGGGCTCCTCCTTTAAAAAGCTTACTCGGATTGGTACTCGAAGGTGGATAGGATTACTGGATCCGGATACTTCACTAAATTTGAGGAGACACAGGTGGCGTTGAAAGGTAATTTCAAATCATTGAAGAGTGAGGTACAACGCTGAACCTGCCTGCGGGAAAGTCGGCTGGCAAGGGAGCAATGGGGATCCCATTTTGCAGTCCGGTATAATTTGTTCATTGAAGAAAAGTTCGCATTTGTATCATGTAAACTATGCAGTTTCGTAAGTGCTTTCGATTTTTCAGGTGCAAGAAAGAGTAATCCCCGGTCTTCAAAAATAGCCAGATTTTCAAAACTGATTTCAAATCTCTTCTGACCTTCCAAAAATTCCCAATTCACTCTTTTGGAACCGGTAATTTCTCCGTACACCAGTGTCAAATGGGGAGCAAATTTTTTTTCAAAGGCCCGGCAGGGAATATTATTTTCTGCTATAACTTTCCATATATTTTGAATGGTCGCGTTGGTAAT
>JAOFOL010000058.1 GCA_028042835.1 Opitutales bacterium
CGGCATGGATACTTTATTTTTGATGAGAAACTCTACCAAACAGTTATTGCCAAGACTGAAAAATTCCTGAAAAACAAAGGGTTTTTCGCCCGATAAAAGAACCTGCCAGAGGGTCAGCCTATAACCATAAAATATTGCTAAAGGCCGATGCTGTTTGTAACAACATCCAACACTATGATTCGCCTGATACTTATTCTATTTATTATACTGCCAGCCAGTCTGCATGCTGTCGACCCAGTACTCATTGACCGCCTCGGAAAAGGTAATTGATCCCGAGCGCTAGTAGTATGAAAATGCGACTTCCTGCAAGTAACCCTTCCTTCACCTTCTCGATTCTGATGCTCGCTTTGGTTGGGAGCTCTATGGATTTAAGCGCCTGGGGACTTGGGCACGACGATGTCAACCAGATCGCGCTCGACCGGCTTCCGGTTGAAATCAAGGCTCTTCTCTCTCCGGATAATCGCAAAGACTTCGTCAAGGATGCCAAGGTGCCGGACGATTTCACTCCATGGTCCGAATACGAGAAAAAAAAGGGCAAAGTCATAACTCCAAACGACTTGGCTACCCTCTCCAATTACAAGATCAAAACGCCCTATGCACTCCACTCAGCAAAGGGACAGGCGGTCAATTATGTTTTGCTATATCGGGCCTTGAAAGATCGGGATGGAGACCGCATTGCATTCTGGGGCGCCTGTCTTGCCCACACTCTGGCTGACGAAGTAGCCTGCAATCACGATCCACTTATTCACTACCTTACTTATGCATTCAAAGGTGGTTACGGAATGAAATTTGGAAAAGCCGGGATGCTCGACTTCGGTGAACTCTGCCGAACACCTGAAGGATATGCTCTGGCGTTAGAAGCATTGGGCCCGAGTTCCCCAAAGAGCCTTGGTAAAGAACCGCAGGAAGTTCTGGTTGAAATCATGTTGCACGGCCTTCGGGCAAACAAGTTCATGACCGAACGGAGCGTGATCATCGCTTCCGCCTTCGATCCCGATGCGGGTCAAGGGGCTCTTGCCGACGCTCGATTCGCCATGGCCGAGTTGGGTGCTTATGGAGTGAGGAAGTGGCTGGAGGCGATCACCACTGCATGGGCTCTGGTCAACGAAAGTAAACCTGTCCAAGTTCTCACCCCTGAACTTCTCGCTGACTACAAGGCACGACATACGAAATTCGTAACTGCCCGTCCACTATCTGCCGATTCTCTCTACGCCCCATGGCTGAAACTCCAGACCGATTCAAATATCCCGGCAATAGGCGTTGTGGTTGAGCCATCTACGAGCATGAACAAGGGGGGACTCTCCTTCGGCGGTCGTTTGATCGCTTGTGCCATCTTACGGGAACTGCACAAGTCGAAGATTCCCTTTCGTGTCATTGATGCCCGCAAGCCCGAAATAAAGCTCCATAAGCGAAGCACTTCGTTGGCAATCCTCTGTTCAGGAAAACTACAAAATGACAAATTGGTTCAAGCAATAAACAAGTATACGGATGACGGAGGAAAATTACTTCTCATTGGTGGCGAACACAAAGGTCTCCTAGGCCCACTTTCGGAGGTATTGACGCTAGCCGACCCCGATATGCTACCAGTCACGACCAAGTATGGACAGAACAACCTTGATTACATTGATCAGCTAAGCGTCTACTTTTGCGGACCACTTGCAAAATCGACAGGTGAACAAGCTTATCCTTTCATTCACAACCCAGACACTAAAGCAGGGTGGCAAAAGCCCAAATGTCCGTACTGGTTCAACGAAACTCTCAGTTCGGACATCGAACCGCTAGCCAGAATTGAATTGAACGGGAGGTGTAAGGTGGTTGCCGCAGTCTACCAACCAGAAGGTAAGGGACGCTTTGCTTTCTTGCCAGAATACCTTGTTGCCCCTTATCTTTTGTCTGACAAACCAAAGTTATCGAATCCGGCCAACCCCCAATTGGATCGCATCAGTTCGACGGTACTGTCTGCCACACTCAATCTTCTGCACTAAAACCCCCGAATCATGCCATGACTCGCCAATTACTCCTACTTTTTTTATTGCCGATAATAAGCCTTCAGGGAACAGAGAGAAGAAATTTCAATCGGGAAAACATCGTGCCCTGGTGCATCGTTCCTTTCGACGCAAGCAAGCGCTCTCCGGAAGAACGGGCCAAGATGCTGGTTCGGCTTGGGTTGAAACGCTCCGCTTACGACTGGCGAGCCCAACACGTTCCCGAGTTCGAGGAGGAAATCCTCCAGTACAAAAAACACGGGATCGAATTCTTCGCCTTCTGGAACATTCACGAAAAAGCTTTCGAACTTTTTCAAAAGCACAAGATCCATCCCCAAATTTGGAAAACATTGAGCTCCCCCAAGTCAGGTAACCAGGAAGAAAAGATCAGATCCGCGAAAGAGGCCATGGTTCCATTGGCCAAGCGGACCGCCGAGATTGGTTGCAAGTTAGGTCTCTACAACCATGGCGGTTGGGGCGGTGAACCGGAAAACCTGGTGGCGGTATGCAAAGCTCTGCGGGCCGAAGGGCAGCATCATGTGGGGATCGTATATAATTGGCACCACGGCCACGACAGGATCAATGAATGGAAGGATGACCTCAATCTCATGAAACCCTTCCTCCACTGCCTGAACCTCAATGGCATGAATACAGGAGCACAACCCAAGATTCTTGAACTAGGCAAAGGGGAACATGAACTGACAATGCTCAAGGTCGTTCTGGAGAGTGAATATAACGGCCCCGTCGGCATTCTTGATCATCAAAACGAATTGGATGCTGAAAAATCCCTGCAAGCCAATCTTGCGGGGCTCGATACCCTGTTGGGAAAAATTAACTCCTTGGAAACAAAGAATGACCCACTTCCCTTCCCTGAAAACCGTTTGCGTCATTTTTACCGAACACAGGCACAAAGTTTTATTGCAAAGGAAGACAGGAACTATTCAAGAACCCTACAACCCTTTCCGGGATTAGACGGTGGAGGCTGGGGCCACTGGGGACAAAACCCTGAATCAAATAATACGGATACCAGACTCAATGAAATGGATTTTGGCGGTGTCCTGATGCAGGCGACCAATCATGCGGAGGGCTGGGCCAACAAGGGAGTTTCCGTACAAGCAGGTAACTACTCCGCAGTCTTCGACCCCGAAAAACTCTCCTTTGTGGACGCCTGGGAAGGCGGTCTGCCCGAGTGGGGAAGTCGCCGCTATGGCATTACTTCCGGAATTAAGGCAAAGGGAAAGAAAGTCGGAGGCTTTCCTGCGGGAAAATGGACACTCCCGGAAAAGATTGAAACCAAATATCTTGGATTTTACAAAGCCAAAGGCAGGATCGTGTTTGGGTATCGCATTGGAAAGACGGAGATCTACGAGTGGGTCGAGGGAAAGGGAGAGCTCACCTATCAACGGTTGATCCAGGGAAAACTTCCAGAGGGAGTGGCCTTCACCGGAAATGATTTTATACGCGAATCATCGATATCCGATTTGATAGAACTCCTCCAACCCGCTGAGGCTCAATGGTCTGATAAAGTCGTCATCACTAAAGGCAAACTAGGGAAAGCCCTCCACCATTCGCCTTATGTGATTGATACACTCACCATTCCCTACCGGGATCTAAACCCTTATAAAACACCCATGCGAATCGGAGGTGTGGGTGTTTTCTCTGACGGTCAGATTGCCGTGTGCACGATCATGGGGGATGTATGGATTGTGGATGGAATCGATGACACCCTCAAGAAGTTGGTGTGGAAAAGATTCGCAAGCGGCTTAAATCAACCGCTCGGTCTGGTGGTTAATGATGATCTAATCCATGTGATCGGGAGGGATCAATTAACCCGCCTTCACGATATGAATCAGGATGGAGAAGCGGATTTCTATGAATGCCTGACCAATGAATTTCCCACCGCCAGGGGAAACAGTTTTGCTCTCACCCTACATCAGGACGATCAGGATCGTTTTTACTGGTTTACCCGGTCTTCCCAGTTTGGCATGACCCGTTTCTCCCCCGGTTCCAAACCGATAGCGGTTGCCACCGGTCTACGGGGCTGCAATGGTACCGGGGTCTCGCCGGATGGATCGATTGTCTTTGCGATGCCTCAGGAAGGAAGCTGGCAACCAGCCTCCGGTATCTTCGAAGTGGGCAATGGAAGCTACCATGGCTTCTTTGGACCCAAGCCTGAATTTGGAAAACACGGTTACCAAATGCCCCTCTGTTTCCTGCCCCGCGGAATTGATAATTCATCCGGTGATATCGTTTTCGTTCCCAAGGATAAAAGATTTGGTCCCCTAGCCGGTAGAATGATCGGTACCTCCTTTGGGTATTGTGAGCACTACCTAGTCCTGCGAGAAGTGATGAAGGACGGGAAAGTGCAGGGAGGAGTGGTACCCCTCCCCGGAGAATTTCTTTCCGGTGCTCATCGTGGAGCGTTCAGTTCCAAGGATGGACACTTATACATCGTGGGCACGGATGGTTGGCAAAGTTATGCACAGGAAAATGGTAGCCTGCAACGAGTTCGTTGGACCGGCGGTGAGATGCTTCTTCCCGAGTCGCTGGAAACCCGCAAGAATGGATTGATCATCCGCTTCAATGAATTCATCGATCCTCAATCCCTGGATCTGGATAAGGTCTTTGCATCTCAATGGAATTACTTACACAGCGACGCCTACGGATCACCCGAATATTCCGTCCGCCAACCCGGAATCACCGGACATGATCCGGTCAAGACCCGCTCCATTCATGCCTTGGAAGACGGTAAGTCCATATTTGTCGAAATTCCCCAGCTTCATCCAGTGATGCAGTTTCATCTCTATCTGGAAATGAAAACCAGGAATGGACATGCGTTTACCCCGGACATTTACTATTCAATTTTTCATCAGGATAAAGAGTTCACCGATTTTCCCGGTTATCAAAAAATTGCCAAAAAGGAATGGAACGACTTCCCCCATCCCGACGAAAGCCCAGTCGACCCCAGGCTGCTTGCCCAGGAGGCTCAGTCTAAAATTGTGGGAGATGAAAAGGTATTAGCCGCGATTGAACAAGTCGAACTCGATGCGATTGCGGGACTTCAATATGCCCAAAAAGAACTACGGGTGAAAGCGGGAAGCAAGGTCTCCCTGACTTTCCGTAATCTGGACCCGAGCATGCCCCATAATGTTGCCATTGTGCAACCCGACCGACTTACCGCAATTATGGATGCTTCGATGAAGCTTGCCTCATCGCCTAAAGGAGTAGTTCAGCATTATGTTCCGAACGATAAAGGTGTCATTGCGATGTCACCGATTCTGCAAAGCGGTAATTCCTATGTCATCTACTTCCGTGCCCCCCGCAAACTTGGAACCTATCCATTTCTGTGTACTTTCCCGGGTCACTGGCAGGTGATGCAGGGGAAACTGATTATCGAATAAATAAACCAATAAGATTAATTATAGGTTTGGTCTTTCTGTTAAAGTTTATTTTATTTTCAATACTTTAGTTTCAGCATGATTTCGATTAAATTGAATTTCAAATACTGGTTAGCACTTTTCCTTGCATGTAAATTTTGCTTGGCTGAAGAGAAGTTGATCCCAGTCCTTATTGTCGACGGACAGAATAACCACGACTGGGTAAGTACAACCGATTCGATCGAAGCCACTCTCCGGGCAACGGGGCGATTCTCGGTTGAGATCGATACCGCTCCCCAAAACAAATCGATGAAGGGCATTCGTGGACCAAAAACAGATGCCCCTCATTATCTCAAGGAGAGTTATAAGAATTTTCGCAGAATTCAACAAGGTGCTGAAAAAGAATACAAAGAGAGCCAGGAGGAAGAATGGGAAAACTGGAATCCATTTACCGGCAGGCATCAGGCAGTGGTGCTTAACTATAATGGACGGGAATGGGCTCAAGAGACCAAGGAATCTGCAGTCGAGTTCGTGCGGGAGGGTGGCGGACTGGTTCTGGTCCATGCCGCAAATAATGCTTTTCGCAATTGGGACGCCTACAATGAAATGATCGGACTTGGCTGGCGTCCTGCAAAGTTTGGAGACTGTATTAAATGGGAAGTGTTGAAGAAAAAAGCTTATATTGCCTGTGTCGATTGTGCTTCTGGACATGGTTCCAGGCATCCCTTTCAGGTAAATGTTCGCCAATTAGATCATCCGATTATGAAAGACATCCCTACCACCTGGATGCACGGAAAAGACGAACTCTATCACAATATGAGGGGGCCAGCTAAAAACCTGACCATTCTTTCCTCCGCTTACTCAAACCCAAAACAGGGAGGAACCGGCGAGCACGAGCCAATCACTTATGAAGTCAAGTACGGCAAGGGACGGGTCATCATCACCACGATGGGGCATTTTTGGAATGGGCAGACCGATTGGGACGGGTTGCACTGCGTGGGCTTCCAAACGATTTTAGCCCGTTCTGTTGAATATGCCGCCACCGCCCAAGTCACCATTCCGGTTCCTCCGGAATTCCCCGGACTCTTTGAAGTTTCTTTCAGGCAGCCTCATGCTGTAATTTGGAATCAGAAAAGTCCCAAAGCTACAGAACAATCTACCGGCCATGCCAAAAAGGAAATAAATCCCTATGCCATCC
>JAOFOL010000059.1 GCA_028042835.1 Opitutales bacterium
GACCAACTTGCAGCGGTTACGGCAGAAGATGGCCCCGCATTGGTTCTAGCAGGTGCAGGATCAGGAAAAACTAGAACTCTTACTTACCGAGTAGCTTACCTTCTTCAAAATGGGGTGAGCCCAGAAGCTATCCTGCTACTCACCTTTACAAACAAAGCATCGAAGCAGATGCTTGAACGGGTAGAAGAACTAACCGGAGTTGGAGCACATCGCTTTTTAGGTGGAACCTTTCATCACGTAGGCGGTCAAGTTTTAAGGCTCTATGGAGATAGCATTGGATTATCGAAAAGTTTTACGATCCTAGATGATGGTGACTCAGACTCACTCTTAAACGAAATCATTCGTGATCTAGATCCTGATTTTTTTAAATCAAAAGAAAATCCCAAAGCAAAACCAATCAAAGGATTAATAAGTTTTGCAAGAAATATTGGCTCTTCTTTTGAGGAAGTGGCTAAAGGACGTTATCCAGGTAATGTAGAGCTCTGTTCTAAAATTGAATCTTTTGCTAAAGTTTACCTCCAAACAAAGCTCGAAAGAGGTCTGGCGGACTATGACGATCTACTAGTATATTGGCTTGAGGTTCTAGAAAATAGCGAAGAAGCGGCACAATATTATCAGCAAAGATTTTCTCATGTACTAGTGGACGAATACCAGGATGTTAATTCACTTCAGGCAAGAATCGTGGATAAAATAGCTTCCAATCATCAAGTAATGGCAGTAGGTGACGACGCTCAATGTATCTACACCTGGCGAGGTGCGGATCTCGATCAAATTATGAGTTTTCCAGACCGTCACCCAGGGACCAAAATTTTTAAAATCGAAACGAACTACCGTAGTTCACCTGAGATCTTAAAATTAGCCAATGGCATTTTAGAAAGTCGTGCAGTTGAATCTAGTTATTCTAAAGAATTAAAACCTTCCCGCCCCCACCAGGATTTACCGGTGCTCGTACCAACAATGGATACCTATCAGCAAGCTGATTTTGTTCTCACGAAAGTTGACGAACTATACAACGCTGGCGTTGACTATGATCAAATCGCAATTCTATACCGAGCTCACTTTCATGCCATGGAGCTTCAAATTGAACTTTCGCGTCGTGGAATACCTTTTGTAATTACAAGCGGTCTTAGATTTTTTGAGCAAGCTCATGTAAAGGATTTAGTTTCTCAACTCAGATTTGTTATTAACCCAAAAGACCGAACTGCGTTTTATCGTTTTATTTGCTTACTTCCTAAAATTGGTGACAAAACCGCATCAAAACTTTTGAAATTAGCTGAAAAGCAAGCACAGGATAACCAGAATAATATTTTCTCGGCATTAGCTGATCCTATTGTATTAGCAAAAGTACCCGCTGACGCGAAAGAAGATTGGAGATCAATGGCGGAAACCCTTCAAAATGTAAATATTCTTGCAGGGAGTGCAACACCTGCTCAAGTCGTAGAAGGTGCAATTTGCGGATGGTATCAAGATTACCTTCGAAGGACCTATGAAAATTGGCCTAGACGAGAAGAGGACCTTGAAAGCTTGGTCGATTTTGCAACCAAACATGAAAACTTGGCAGAAATGCTATCCCAACTTGTATTATTAAGTTCAGAATCTGGAGATAGAGTAGTTCGTGCTGGAGAGAAATGCCTTCGTTTATCTACGATTCATCAATCCAAAGGATTGGAATATCCACATGTTTTTATTATTGGACTTGCTGATGGACTTTTTCCAGGTAGGCGTGCGATAGATGGTGAAAGCGACTTGGAAGAGGAGAGGAGGCTTTTTTATGTAGCTAGCACTCGGGCAGAAAAATCACTTCATATGATTTACCCGATGCTTTCATCCCAAAAAGGAACTCCCGTCCGATTAATGCAAAGCCGGTTTCTTAAAGAAATCCCTGAGGGGAGTTACGAGTTATTGAATGCTCATTCATCATTTGGGAGAGGTCGTTCAAAATCATCAGGTTGGAACCAGTATGGCTCCGGTGGTTACAGTGGTGGTTACGGTCGAAAAACTTATTAAAAAGGTAAGGCTTTGGTAAGTGCACGCCATGCCAACAAAGCACAATCGTGTCGCTCAGGAAAGCGTTTGATCGAATGGTAGACGACCAAATCTCCTGGCAGATCAGGGGATTCATCAAATTCCAATACCCTTCCCAGATTTGAAATAAGATCTTTGACTTGATCTACACGAAATTCAATAATTTCGGAAAATAGAAGGGATGCACCTGCATTGGCTAACGCAGACCCTTGGACCTCTAGTCCTATCCCCTCAATCAAACCATCTTGGACATTGATTCGTATTGTACAGGTATTGCCTGTTTTTAAACTGTGGAATTCTGCCTGATGAGTATGTACAGGCAGATCGTCATCAAACCTTGGATTCCTGGCGTGATCTTCCAGTATTTCACGGTGTAAAGAATCTTCTATCACTCAGAAACTATTCTTCCACATCATCGACTCCACCGGTTTAGGCGTGCGAAGATTGTATTTAGCCGAAGACTTAGCTGCATAGTCAACTTCAACCTGTCCATCCACCATAAAGTAGATCAACTGTCCAATGGGCATACCTGCATATACCCGTACTGGTTGAGATACTGAAATCTCAAGGGTCCAATGATTACAAAATCCCACATCTCCCTTACCGGCAGTCGCATGTATATCAATACCTAAACGACCGACGCTTGACTTGCCTTCAAGAAAAGGAACATATTCACGAGTCTCAGTATACTCTTCCGTTGAGCCAAGATAAGTTTTTCCGGGAGACAAAACAATTCCATCTTCTGAAATCTCAAAGTGCTTAACCTGGTTATGCTTTTTGGCGTCAATTATTTCATCTATGTAACAGGCTAGATATTTCGATAAATGTACATCATAACTGTTGGTGCCGAGGCAATCTCTACTGTAGGGTTCAATAACAATATCATTTTTGGCAATTGCCTCGAGTATAGAACGGTCTGAAAGAATCATTGAATTGTTATTTTAAAGTGAAAGATTGAAAGGGAATTTAAGTAAATTATTTACAGGAAAAAATGGCAATTTTTGTTTTCCAAAATCGCAACATAAAAAAGCCTCCCATGCAAAGCAGGGAGGCTTTATACATTACATTAAAGAACTTATTTACGCAAATGGGCGATAAATACCAGGGGCAGGAACTGGATATTCTCCATTTTCACCAGGTACTACTGGAGGAGTTGAATTAAAGGTGTAGTCATCAATACCGGGGAGCATAGTCCCGACCTTTCTTCATAAGGTCATCAGCAATAATTTCTTTCCCTGAATAACATGCTTCACGGCCTAAAATCGCAGTAAAGGTGCTCATTGCTCCATAATCTGCTTCGTTATAATATTCGCCTTTGTGAAGTGCTTCTATTAAATCTTTTTGCTCTTGGTAGTGACCTCCGCCAGCACCAGTGATACGGGTTGGGTCTCCCTCAAATGGATAAATAGCTCGAGCAATATCACAGGTACCTTTTGACCCATGTGCAGATTCAGAGACATTTGACCAACCTCCTTTTAAATGACGGCCCTGACTGTACATCTTCGTTCCATCCTCAAAAGTGTATTCAACAAAAGTATGGTCGAAAATTTGCGACAACTTTCGGTCGCCACCCATGCGCATCTCACTTCCACCCATTCCATTGGCTTTCACGGGATACATCCCTTTAATCCAACAACCTATGTCTAGGTTATGAATATGCTGCTCGCAAATTTGATCACCAGATGCCCAAGTGAAATGATACCAGTTGTTCACCTGATACTCCATTTCAGTCATTCCTTCCTGTTTAGCACGGTGCCAAATCCCTCCACCATTCCAATAAACCCGAAGCAGGTTAATATCACCGATGGCACCGTCCTGCAACTGCTTCACGGTGTTAATGTAACGTTCCTCGTGCCTCCTTTGTAAGCCTATGCCTACATTAAGACCTTTCTCTTTCGCTTTTTTTGAAGCTTCGAGAACTCGCCTGATTCCAGTGACATCACTCGCGACGGGTTTCTCCATAAACACCTTTTTTCCTTGATTGATAGCGTATTCAAATTGTTGCGGCTTAAAACCGGGTGGTGTTGCAATAACAACCATATCAACATCTTCGTTGATCGCTTGTTTGTAGCCATCAAGACCTCCAAAAATCCTACCTTCTACATCAACTCTATCTTCCCCGTATTTCTTTTTAAAACCTTCAATTTTACGAGCGCTTTTTTCAGGAAATGCATCTGCTACTGCCACTAGTTTGGTATTACAACGAATCCCTTTTTGGTTTTCCAGATCTTTGGGAGCATCGAGGATTTGTGAGATAGCTCCAGATCCGCGACCACCAAGGCCGATAGCTGCAACTCTAATCGTATCACTCTTTAGATTCTCACCACGAGCAACATACGGAAGGCTAGCTGCAGCTCCTGCAAGTGCAGAAGTACCAATGAATTTTCTACGGGTTACAATTTTGTTTTCGTTCATATTTATTTTTAGATTTTCTGTTTAGGATAAAATTATAAATTAAATCATTCAGATAGAGGAATGCTAGTTGTTGCACCATCAAGGTCACCTAGAGCCCACTGTATTCCATCTAGGAAATGTTGCAACATAAAGGGAGTCCACCAAGTAGCTTTATTGTGACCAAAGTTGGAATAAAAAACTCTCCCTTTTCCGTATGAACGAACCCAAGAAACTGGATAGTCGTTGGTTTTGGAATTACCTTTTTTTTCCAGATTTGACCGCATCTAGTCCAATAAGGACACGCAATTTTGATCTATCATATTCCTTGTATTGATAAATTTCATCAGAAAACTTAAATTCATTTTTCTTAAATGCAAAATTAACAGGATGGTTACTATCTCCGACGAAAAATGGCCACTCGCCCCCGGCATTCCATGGATGACCAGCAAAGCAACCACCGATCATATCAGTGTATTCTTTCCATTGCGGTATTCCTCCGTCAGAAGCGGAATGAAACCCTACAAATGCCTTGCCATTTTCAATAAAACGAAGAATAGCCTTTCGCTGAGAATCTTCAGTGAAAGCCTTTTGTACATGGGTACAATTATTAAAAATTATCATATCATATTTTGCCAATCCCTTTTGAGTAAATTCATCGGGCTTGATCGTAAAAGTTGCCTGAAATAAGCCGGTTTTCTCTGCCATTATCCGTAATGCCTTGGCACCAGTGGGTATTGAAGAATGCTTAAAACCGCTGGCATGAGAATAAACTAGAACTTTGTGCTTCTTTGTTGGCTTAACTTGTAGCTGCACAGGCATCGCTTCGATAATTTTCTTATCATCTTCAGCAAGGCAAAAATTAAATATCGTACTAACTAATAAAAACGGAATAATTTTGAGTAAGGTATGCATGATTAATTTGAGCCGAACAATTTACCACAAATCATGCAAGTCATATAAGCGAATTATTGAAAAATAACACATGCAGATAGAACAATTATTACACTATGGATTAACGGCATTCCGGACAAATACCAAAAGCCTCCATTAAATGTGTGATTTTTGTAAAACCATAGCCTACTCCAATTTTCTCCAATTCTTTACCCACGCAAAGATCCACTCTTTCTGTATGGCCGCAGCTCCTGCAGGTTAAATGGTGATGGTGACCATGACCATGGCCCAAACAATAAACTTTTGTCCCATTTTCCCTTACACCCAATTCAATAATTCCAGCCTTCTCAAATTGCTCAAGGCAACGATAGGCAGTAACCAAATCGCAGGTATCGGCAGGCAATGCCGAAAAAGTTTCCTCCGCCGACTTGGGAGCCTCCGACTTGGCTAAGGCTTCTAGGATTGCCCTTCGTTGCTCGGTCACCCGTAGCCCCTTTTCACGTAGTTTTTTAACTAATCCTGAAACCAAATCCTTCATTTTTTAAGTAATGATACTATTTCAAATCGGTTCAAGGGCTAAAGAAAGGAAGATGAAAAATCCCGCTCATAAAACTTCGTAGTCATCATAATAAAGCTTATCAGCTACAGAAAATCTCTTGCCAAATTCATTTGGCTAAAGATAGATTTTAATTTGCAACTTAATCTAAACATAATCATCCCATGAAAAGAGCCTGCTGCATAACTGCTTCCTTAATCTCTTTAGTAAATTTTGTTTGTTATTCCGATGGAGAACTTGGTGAAAAGATTTACCAAAAAGGTTTTCTTTCCATTGAAGAAGCCCGTAAA
>JAOFOL010000006.1 GCA_028042835.1 Opitutales bacterium
AAAAATGGGGTATGCAGGGTAGGCAGGTTGACCCTGTCCCAGTTGATAAAGAAAATGAGGAGAATCAGGAAAAAGAAGTATGAATTGGGAAACATTTGGAGAATTTGAAGATATTCTATATCACAAAGCTGGCGGAGTGGCCAAAGTCACGATCAACCGTCCTCATAAACGAAACGCATTTCGCCCGAAAACTGTAAGCGAAATGTATGAAGCTTTTTTAGATGCCAGGGAAGATCCAAAAGTCGGAGTAGTTTTGCTTACCGGAGCCGGTCCTCATACCGATGGAAAATATGCGTTCTGTTCTGGTGGGGATCAAAGTGTACGCGGGGAAGCTGGGTACGTCGGAGAAGATGGCGTGCCCAGGTTAAATGTATTAGATTTACAGAAACTTATTCGTAGTATGCCCAAGGTGGTGATCGCACTGGTTGCAGGCTATGCAATTGGTGGTGGGCATGTTTTACATGTTGTATGTGATCTTACGATTGCTGCGGATAATGCAATTTTCGGACAGACTGGGCCCAAGGTTGGTAGCTTTGATGGAGGACTTGGCTCAAGTTATCTTGCCCGTATCGTTGGTCAGAAAAAGGCTCGTGAAATTTGGTATCTTTGCCGACAGTATAATGCCAAAGAGGCTTCGGACATGGGACTGGTCAACAAAGTTGTACCAGTTGAGGAATTAGAATCGGAAGGTTTACAGTGGGCAAGTGAGATTATGGAAAAAAGCCCACTCGCTATACGTTGTTTAAAGTCTGCATTTAATGCTGAGCTTGATGGGCAATCTGGCATACAGGAACTGGCAGGTAATGCCACTCTATTATACTATTTGTCTGAAGAAGGTTCGGAAGGTAAGAAAGCATTTCTTGAAAAACGAAAACCCGATTTTGGGCAGTACCCTTGGTTGCCCTAATATTTGCTATTTCTTTTTCTTCCGAAAATCCTGATTTGCATCATAATTTCGATTGATTGAATTAAGTCGAGCATTTGACTCCACTTGCCATTTGTGTAGGGACTGAACCATTTTTTTAGCCAGCCCGGGCATTATGTTTACTAAGTTGTTTTTTTCTTCAATATCTTTACGAACATTGTAGAGTTCATATTCACCGGTTTCAAAGATTTCGATGAGTTTATAATCACCCTTTCTAATCGCTCCGCTAGGTCCCATAGAATTAATGTGGTGATAGTGAGGATAGTGAAAATAAATGGCTTCCCGTTGAAGAAATGCGGCTCCGTTTAATAAAGGTTTCAAACTTTTCCCGTCCACATGTTGTTCGGGACATAACGGCAACTCCAGGAGGTCAAGAATCGTAGGGTACAAGTCAGTACTTACGACTGGTTGAGGGATTCGAGTGCCTGATTTGATCTTTCCTGGGAATTTCATGATGAACGGGACCCGAATACCCCCTTCATAAAGCCATGATTTACCCGCTCGTAATGGAAGGCAAGAAGTTGGCATATTTGCCCCGGGTCCTGTGGAAAGACCACCATTGTCGGAAAAGAAGATCACCAAAGTCTCTTCTTCTAAATCAAGGGTTTTCAAAGTTTTTAGAACTCGCCCGATATTTTCATCCATGCTTTCTACCATACACGCATATGCTGGGGAGTCTTGTTGTTTACGGGCTGTACTTTGCCAAACAGGGATTCCATCCTGATGGCGAGGAGGGAATCCAAACTTCTTTGCTTTGGCTTGGTATTTGGCCATTTTGTTTTTCTTGGGTTGGATCGGAGTGTGAACAGTGTAATACCAGAAGTTTATAAAAAAGGGTTGGTTCTTATTGTTCTTAATGAACTGGATCGCACGATCGGTAAGGGTATCAGTAAGGTAGTCTCCCTCTTTTCCATTTTCCAAACCAGGGACATTGGTACCAGGGTGCCGTTCACTTTTAAAAGGAAAATAATAAGAACCTGGTTGTCCCATTTTGAAACCTCCGATGTTTTCATCGAAACCATGTTTTTCAGGATAATGTGGCTTCCCTTGCTCGGTATGGTTTTGCAGGTGCCATTTTCCAATATGAGCAGTCTTATACCCATGGCTACCCAGGGTTTCAGCTAAAGTCTTTTCTTGATATGAAATATTACCATCCGGTTTGGGGGCAATTAATTTATATTCAGGACCATGTGGCCCAGTGGTTCCGCTAATATAGCTTATGTTGATTCGGCTAGGGTATTTCCCCGTGAGAATACTGGCGCGAGTTGGAGAGCACACTGGACTGGCGGAATACGCATCTGTAAAAAGCGAACCATCTTTTGCCATCCTATCGACATGTGGAGTCTCATGAAAAGTACTTCCATAGGCACCAATATCAGACCAACCCAGATCATCGATAAGGAAGAGAATAACATTGGGTTGCTTGGTATTCTTTTTGGCAGATAGGGAAACAACAAGGATAAATATATATGAAATAAAGATTTTCATTTTATCTTCTAATTTTAGCAAATTGAACTCTTTGTCCACGGCAATCAGATTTTATTTCTCCCTGATGGTAAGCAACCATCCCTGAAATAATAGTTGTATCGATTGAGTTGGTGAAGGTCATGTGAGGAAAAGGAGACCAGGCGCATTTGCTGAAGATCTCCGTTTCTTTAACGGTGGTATTTTGTGAGGGATCAACAATAACGATATCACCCCAGTATCCTTCCCGTAAATAACCCCTTTCTTTAACCTGAAACAAACGGGCAGGGGCATGGCATGCACGCTCAACAATTGTTTCAATCGAGAAGCAATGCTGTTCGCACATCTCAAGCAGTAGGAGGAGGGAGTGCTGGATTAAAGGCAGCCCTGATGGTGCGTTAAAATAAGTTCCCTGCTTTTCCTCCCAAGTGTGAGGTGCATGATCAGTTGCCAGTATGGATATAGTTCCATCTTTGACCGCTTTACGAATTGCATCCCGGTCGCTAGCTTTCTTAATTGCAGGATTGCATTTAATCAAAGAACCAAGAGTTGAATAACTTAGCTCCTCAAACCATAAATGGTGAACGCATGCCTCCGCCGTTATTCGATCATTTCCTACTTCAAAAAGTTGTAACTCTTCTTGCGTGGTAATGTGTAAAACATGTAACTTGGCCTGCTCACGCTTGGCAAGTTCCACGGCCATAGAAGAGGATTGTAGGCAAGCCTCTCGCGATCTAATTTTTGGATGTTCTGAAAAAGGAATATTTTCTCCGTACTTTTGTCTGGCAAGTACTTCATTGGCTACAATGGTTGGAGTATCCTCGCAATGGGTGGCGATAAGGGCCGGTGCATTTCTGAATATTCCTTCAAGCACGCTCACTTTATCGACTAACATATTTCCTGTGGATGAACCCATAAAAACTTTTATTCCTGCAATTTTTGAAGGGTCTGCCGCTTTTACATTTTCTAGGTTTTCATTACTTGCACCCAGGAAAAAAGCATAGTTTGCCAACGAATCACGATGAGCAATATCACATTTTTCTTCAATCCGCTCCATACTCAAAGAAGGGGGAGACACATTGGGCATTTCAAAAAAAGTAGTAATTCCTCCTGCGACTGCTGCTTTCGACTCAGTATGAATACAGGCTTTATGAGTAAGTCCGGGTTCTCTGAAATGTACTTGGTCATCAATCAGTCCTGGGAGAACAAGTTTCCCGGAAGCGTCGATTATTTCACAAACAGCTGGTTGGGAGATGGACGGGGCAATCGACTTGATTTTTCCATTTTGAATCAGGATGTCGTTTTGCAAACGCTTTCCTTCATTAACCAAGGTACCTCCCGTAATAAGCAGGTTTTTCATTGAATTTATTTTAGGTTATTTCCACTGACCGTTTCCTATAATTTGATACTTGTAAGTGCAAAGCTCTTCAAGTCCCATGGGGCCTCGTGCGTGCAGGCGATCAGTCGAGATACCAATTTCTGCTCCCAAACCAAATTCAAATCCATCAGTAAATCGTGTACTTGCATTCCAGTAGACAGAAGATGCATCAACATCATTAAGGAAGGTTTCTGCCCGTTTTTTATTACTGGTTAATATCGACTCACTATGCCCGCTACCGAATTGGTTGATGAAAGCGATCGCCTCACCAAGAGAATCCACAACTTTTATAGCTAGTCTTAAATCAAGGAATTCCTCAGCGAAATCTTCTTGGGTAGCAATTTTGCATTCAAACCCCTCGAGTATATCTGCTGCCTTTTCATCCACTCGTAGTTCACATCCATGTTCTTGGAGTTTTTTGGCAACGGAAGGTAGGAAAGATTCCGCGATACTGGCATCTACAATCAAGTTTTCAATTGCATTGCAAACCCCCGGGCGTCCACATTTTGAAGATACCGCAATTTCTTCTGCCATTTTTAGATCAGCACTCGCATCTACGAATAAATTACATACTCCTTTGTAATGCTTAATCACGGGGACCCGACTATTTTCAGCTACAAAACGGATTAATCCCTCTCCTCCTCGTGGGATAATGCAGTGGACGTACTGGTCCATGGTGAGCAAATGATTTAGTGCCTCCCGGTCGACCGTTGGAATAAGTTGGACCGCATCATCAGGAAGTGGAGATGCCTTGAGGGCATCTGAAATAATTGAGGCGAGTGCAAGATTTGAATGCTTAGCTTCTTTTCCACCTCGTAAGATTGATGCATTTCCTGATTTTAAGCAAAGCCCGGCACAATCGATAGTCACATTTGGACGGGATTCGTAAATAATCCCGATGACACCTATGGGTACACGTACTTTATTAATTTCTAATCCATTTGGGCGAGCTTTTGAATCGAGGGTAGTGCCCACTGGATCTGGCAGTTCGATTAATTGTCGTAAGCCCTTAACCATCCCATCAATTCGTTCATGAGTAAGTCTTAGGCGGTCGACCATCGCGCTGGATAGACCATTTTCTTCAGCCTTAGCTAAATCCTTTTCATTTTCCTCTTTTAAAAGTCTTCGGTTGGATTCAAGACCCCGGGCGATTGCTTGGAGGGCCTCATTTTTTTCGGCGGTAGTTGAACTACATAGATTCAGGGATGCATTTCTTGCACGCTTTGCAATGGCTTCAATTTCAGAAGATAGGGAATTACTCATACATATCTATTAAGAGAAGTCTTCCTAAGGGTGAAGTGTATTCGCTTATATTTTCAATTATAAACAAAAATGCCTCTTGAAAGAGGCATTTTCGATACATTTAAATTTTATAATAGTTTTATTTCTTTCCTTTTTTCTTTTTTCCTTCTTCTTGTTTGTTTCCTTTCCCTTTGCTTGGTGAATCTTCACCAGGCTTGGGTCTTGCCTCCATTGCCGCTTTTCTTTCTTCGTCGTTAAGCTTGCCATCACCGTCCTTATCAAATTCTTCGATCATTTCTTTCCGACGAGCTTCCATTACTTTTCGTGCTTCGGCTTTTTCTTCTTGGTTAAGTTCGCCGTCCCCATCTTTATCAAACTTCTTCATTAGCAGAGGGGGAAGTTTACGACCTCGCTCAGACATATTCTTACGTAATTCTGCTTTTTCCTCCTCACTGAGTTTACCATCACCGTCCTTATCAAATTTCTTGATCATTTCTTCCCGGGATGGACGGCCTTCGCCACGACCTGTTTTCTTACCATCTTTTTCAGGTTTTGCCTGACTTCCTATGGAGAAAGCAAATAAAGAGACAAAAAAGAGTATTTTTTTCATATAGTTGTTTGGGTTTTAAGGTTATTATTGAATACATAAACGCCTTCAAAATACTAAAGTTTCAAAGTAATTTTATTCTTGAAGAAGTGAGCCGGAGAATCTTCACTTTTAATATGAGTTCAACTTTTGGATCTTCATCTGGATTTCTCCTTTGTTGGCTTGTTTTACTCTTTGGCGAGTTTACGATTGCTCAGAATGCAAAAGTGAAAAGCTTTCCCTTTGAAACTTCACTATCAAAAGGTAAGAAGGCAGGGTTGTTGACCGAAGTGGCACCCTCTCAAAGTGGGGTGATTTTTCAAAGGGAAAATAATGATAAAATAAAATCCCTATTAAATAAAAATCCATTTTTTGTGACAAGCAGGCAAGCCATTGGAGTATCTGCGGGAGACTTTGATAATGATGGATGGGATGATATTCTATTTGTGAATTCTTTTGGAGGGCATCAACTTTTCAGAAACTTGGGAGACTTTAAGTTTAAGGATGTTACGCAGGAATTAGGGCTGAAAAATATTTTCCGTAACCATTGGGCCGTAGGTTGCTCTTTTGTCGATATCAATGGGGATGGATGGTTAGATTTATTTGTGGCTGGAACCGGTGATCCCAATCTTGTTCTGATCAGTCAATCAGGAGAATCCTTTGTCGAGTCTTCTGCTAAGCTCGGTTTGAATAGAAAAGGGGCGAGTGTACAAATGGCCTTTGCTGATTTTGATCGTGATGGAGATTTAGATGGATATCTGGTGACGAACCGTTTGAGCGGCTTGCCAGACCCTATTCCTGGACTTCAGGTAAAAGCGGAGTTGGGAAAAGGAAAACTTCAAGTCGAAAAACAATATGATGAGATTTTCAATGTGGTCTTTCATCCAAATGAAAAATTTCGGGTAGTCAACGCGGGCGAGCGGGACCTTTTCTATAGAAATGATAATGGGAAATTTGTCGAAGTCTCTGCAAGTATGGGGATCGATGGAACGGATGAAGGATTGGCAGTTACATGGTTTGATTATGACCAAGATGGTTGGCCTGATCTTTATGTAGCTAACGATTTTTATGCCCCTGATAGATTGTATCGTAATGTAGAGGGTACCAGGTTTCAAGAAGTCACAAATGCGGTCCTCCCCCATGTCCCGTGGTTTTCAATGGGTACGGATTCCGCAGATATTAATAACGATGGTTGGCCCGATCTCATGACTTCAGACATGGCAGGCTCCGATCATTATAAAGCTAAAATGGGGATGGGAGATATGGAGGATAATGGTTGGTTTCTTCGAAGTTCCAATCCCAAGCAGTACATGCGGAATTCACTTTTTTTAAATGCGGGGCAGGGTAGATTTATGGAAATTGCCCATCAGGCTGGTGTAGGGAGTACGGATTGGACATGGTCAGTAAAATTTGGAGATTTTGATAATGATGGATTTGTCGACCTGCTTGGAACTAACGGCATGATGCAGGACCGTACAAATTCGGATCTTCTTAGAAAGGCAAAATCACTAAAGACTAGAGAAGAAAGAGTTAACTTTTGGAAAAAAATTCCGCCAAAAAAAGATCAGAATTTCATTTTTCGTAACTTCGATGGTTTGCACTTTACGAAGATGGGAAAGGAGTGGGGGTTTAATTTCCTTGGGGTTAGTTTTGGAACTGCTCTAGCCGATTTCGATCGGGATGGTGATCTGGATGTGGCAGTTGCTTCCATGGAAGAACCCTACAAGTTATACCGCAATGATCTGACTGCAGTAGGTGCTGCTGTTACCCTTCGATTGTATGGGCATAGCTCGAATCGGTGGGCTATTGGAGCTACCGTTCGGATCACCACCGAATTAGGCAGTTATTGGCGGACGCTTGCTTCCTCTCAGGGGTATGCTTCTGCAAATTCTCCGGTCCTGCATTTTGGTTTAGGCAAGGCACAAAAAATTAGTGAAATTCAGGTGCGTTGGCCGGATGGAAAAGCAGACAGCTTTACAGATCTGCCGATTAATGCTCACCATCATTTACACCAGTCCGGGGAAAAAGGTCTGCTCCGTAAGAGGCCAATCGCCGAACCCCAATTTAAGCCAGATGACCGCTTCTCCAAGATTCGGCATCAGGAAAACCTCGTTGATGATTTTGGTCTTCAGCCTCTCCTTCCTTACCGCTTATCCCAATTAGGGCCTGGGATCAGCTGGGGCGATGTTGATAACGATGGAGATCTTGATTTGTTTGCCGGGCAGTCCCGGATCAGTGGTTCGGAATTATATCTTCAGGATTCAGGCGGTTCATTTATTAAAAAAGAACAGAAATATTTTTCCGATTCTCAACTGGTTCCTTTCAAAGATATGGGCTCACTTTTCCTGGATGCGGATTCGGATGGTGACTTAGATCTTTATGTCACATCCGGTGGATATGATCCAGGTGTTCGTTCTCTATATTTACGTGATCGTCTTTTTTTAAACCAAGGGAAGGGTGATTTTGTTTTAGGTCTTCCGAACACCCCGGACATTAGGGATTCCAGTGGAACGGTCTGTGCGGCAGATTTTGATCGCGACGGGGATCTCGATCTTTTTGTTGGAGGCAGGTTAGTTCCCGGTAAATATCCACAGACTCCAAAGAGTAGACTCTTGCTGAATCAGGATGGAGTCTTCTCCGATCAAACTGAAAGGCTTGCTTCTGGTTTGATGGACGCTGGACTGGTTAATTCTGCCGTATGGAGCGATCATAATGGGGATGGTTGGATTGATCTTTGGATTGTACCGGAGTGGGGTTCTATACGGGTCTGGGAAAATCAAAAGGGAAAGCTTATCGAAGTTACAAGTACCCTTGGCGTACAAGAAGATAAGGGTTGGTGGACATCTATTTTACCCATCGATTTTGATTCCGATGGTGATATGGATTATGCGGTTGGAAACCTCGGTTATAATTCCAAGTACTCGGCAAGCCCTCAGGAACCGATGGTTCTACACTGGGGGGATATGGACGGTACGGGGAAGCCTCGTTTGATTGAAGCTTGTTATAAGGCTGGGCAGTTCCTTCCTATCCGAGGGAAGAGTTGTTCGACCAATGCCATTCCAAGTCTTGCTCAGAAATTCAAGACCTTCCATTCATTTGCTTCTGCTGAACTTACCCAAATTTATCAACCTAAGTTTCTTCAGCAATCTTTACGCCTCGAAGTCAATCAACTTGCTTCCGGACTGTGGGTCAACACAGATGGGCAATTTTCCTTTCAACCGTTTCCAGCTCTTGCTCAGGTATCGGCTGTTTTTGGAATCACTGCCGCCGACTATAATGGCGACGGATGGATCGATCTCTGCCTTGCTCAAAATTTCTTTCCCATGCAACCCGAGACTGGTCAGGTAAATGGAGGATTGGGTTTGATTCTTCTTGGTGATGAAGAAGCGCGGTGGTCTCCTCAGTTTGCCAGAGAAAGTGGAGTGATTATTCCTGGAGATGCAACTTCTATAAGTACTCTAGATCTGAATAATGATTTTCGTCCTGACCTTGTAGTGGCAAAGAATAATGGTGCAATGCAGGCTTTTCTCTGCAATGAAAAAGGCCAGTCCTCTTTGCTTGTTCGGGTCAAAGGCAAGCCTGGGAATACCAGGGGAGCAGGTGGGCGACTGCAGGTTATTAGAGAAAATGGAGCGTCAGAAGTGATCGAGCTTACCTTAGGTGTTGGCTACCTCACTGGTAATGAGCCGCAAGCGTGGGTTCCTCAAAGAGCAAATAATCCGATCACTTATATTTTGCTCATGGATTCGATGGGTCGACAACATAAGTTGAGTCCTAGCCTTATGACCAAGGTTTTGACCTTTGATCTTTCAGAAAAATAACTGATTGCCCAAGCTAGCTGATTTCTAATCCCAGATAATTCTTGGCATTTGCATAGCATACGCGCTTGGCTAAATTCCCGATTAATTCAAAGTCATCAGGAACGAAACCCTCTTCCATCCAATTACCCAGTAGGTTACAAAGAATTCTCCGAAAATACTCATGTCGGGGGAAGGAAAGAAAAGACCGTGAATCCGTGAGCATTCCCACGAAATGAGAAAGCAATCCGACATTGGCCAAGGTTTTAATTTGTTCTTCCATCCCGTCACGTTGGTCAAGGTGCCACCAGCCCGATCCAAATTGCATTTTCCCTGGAATATCCCTTTGGAAATTTCCAAGCATCGTGGCAACGGTAAAATTATCAGCTGGGTTATTATTATAAATAATTGTTTTGGGTAAAGATTCATCTTTATCCAATTTGTCGAGAAATGCCCTCATGTTATCTGCCTGGCTCCGATCACCGATGGAATCGGTTCCTGCGTCTGGACCAAACTCTTTGAGCAAACGGCTTGAATTATTTCGCAACGGACCTAAGTGCACCTGCATTGTCCATCCTTTTGCTTGGTAGAGGCGTCCGAGGAAGAGCATAATAAAACCCGTGAAATTATTTTCATCCTCTGTATTAGCGGATACTCCATCGAGTACATCTGCAAATATCTGACGAGCTCTATCTTCGTTAGGAAAGGAGCTCGGGAAAGTTGGGAAACTATGGTCAGATAACCGGCATCCAATCTCATGAAAGTGATTTACGCGTCTAGCTAAGCATTCAAGGAAATCATTCAAATGATTAATTTCTTTATCTGCCTGTATTTCCAAGTTTTCTATCCAGTTGAGAAAGGAGGGGGAGTCTCCAACTCCCCAGGCTTTGTCTGGCCTAAAGGTCGGATACACGCCAGTGCCCACATGGTCATCTGCCGCGATACGTTCATGGTCTGTGGTCGGTGCTGCGGGGTCATCGGTGGTGCACAGTGCATTCACCTGAAATTTTTCCAACATGCCATGGGCACTGAAATTAGGAGCCTGTAATTTTGCATTGGCAGCTTCCCATATCTCCTCGGCAGTCTCCGGTCCGAGCAGGGTATCGATATCGAAGCATCGCTTGAGTTCCAAGTGAGTCCAGTGATAAAGCGGGTTCCCTAAACTGTGTGGAATAGTGGCAGCCCAGGCCAAGTATTTTTCTTTGGGATCTCCGTTCCCCGTGACTAATTCTTCGGGTGTACCATTTGCCCGCATTGCCCGCCATTTGTAGTGGTCTGATTCCAACCACGCATCTGCCAAATTTTCAAACTTTCGGTTATTAGCGATTTCATCAGGCGGCAAATGATTGTGGAAATCTAGAATAGGTTCATTCTCCGCATACTCGTGGAATAAGCGAACTGCTTGGCTGCTCGAAAGAAGGAAGTCGTCGTGAATGAAGCTCATTTAAAATTATTTTATCTTTATTCTGACTTTCTCGATCTTCCCGTCAAAGGCAAATACATCATTATATTCTCCTACAGTACCGCCTTCATCACGGCCAACCTGCAAACCATCGATGGGCATTTCGTTGACTAGACTGCTAACTTTTCCATTACCAATTTTCCGCTTGCCGGCAAAGAGCTCCACCATCCCCGCGGCATTTAATTTAGCAAAAACTTTCCCATCTTTCTCTCTTAATTTTTCGTTTGCTTTAATGGTCTCAACTTTTCCTCCGAGACTCAGGCTAAAGTGGAGAATATTATTTTTTACAAATAAAACCCATCCGTGAGTATCACCTCCTTGGGCAACCAAAACACCTTCTCCGTGCTTCCCCATCTGAACTTCCATCTCGAAAGCCTTTTTTGCAATCATCGGCGCCTGATTCTGTCCGAGGTTTGCATTATGTTCTAAAGTAAATGTTTTTTTATTACTGAAGGAACTCTTTTTGTTTCGGTTCCAAGGCCAAGGCTTTGCTTTTGCTTCGATCGCCCATACTTCCCATTTTTTTGCCATTTCCTTGGCTCGCTCGGAATGCGCTTCGCTTAAGTCATTTAGTTCTGAACGGTCCGCTTCAAGGTCATACAACTCCCACCCCCCATTGGCTCCCTTTGCGACCAGTTTCCATTTTCCTATTCGTATTGCCCCGGTTTCCTTCATGTTCCCAGAAAATCGGGTTTTGTCGTTTGAATTTCTTTCCGGAAAAGGCAGGCTTTAAAGAAACTCCCTGCATCGGGACAATTTTTTCTCCGTTCTTTTCTTCAGGGAAATCTGCTTGGGCTAAGTCTACACAGGTAGCCATCAGGTCGATCAGATGCGCTGGTTGGTGATCGAACTTTCCACGAAGTTTTTGGGGAATTCCTTTAGGCCAGTGAGCTACCAATGGTGTACTTATACCCCCTTCATGGACCCAGTGCTTGTATTGGCGAAATGGGGTATTACTGACATTTGCCCACGCCTTTCCGTATCCATGATAGGTGTCTGCTCCGCCAGTCATCACTTCCGTTCCCTGTTTCATAACCACCCCGTCACGGGTACGCTTTGGAATCATGTCCATTTGTAGATCCGTCGCTTTCATAGGTTTTAAAATATTGGGATCACTATCCTTATATTGAATACCTTCTCTTCTGCCCATCCCCTCGGCACAACCTCCATTATCGGCTATAAACATGATCAATGTATTATCAAGCATCTTTCTTTTTTCGAGAGTTCCAATCACTTTGCCCAGTCCCTGATCCAAGCGGTCAACCATAGCCGCATACACTTCCATATGTCGGATTTCCCATTCTTTGTTCTTGGCATCATCCCATGCTTCGGCATCGCGGGGAGAAAGTTTCCATTTCGGATCAATCAGGCCCAACTCGACTTGTTTTTTATAGCGAGCTGTTCTAATTTTCTCCCACCCTTCATCATATTTTCCTTTATATTTTTCAATATCTTCGGGCAGAGCATGCATTGGCCAGTGGGGAGCGGTGTGGGCTACATAAAGAAAGAACGGATTTTCACCATCATGCTCATTGATAAAACGCGTGGCATGATCATTGATTGCATCAGTATAGTAAAATACATCTGGTTTGTATTCCTTGTCGGCGTAAGGAGAAATTAAGGTATTGTCCCGTGTCAGTGAATTTGGATCAAAGAAACTACCGGCTCCGTGAATAGTACCATAGAAACGATCAAAGCCACGTTGCCTTGGCCAGTTGTGCTGGGATGAACCGAGTTGAACTTTTGGAGTGACATGCCATTTGCCTGATAAATAAGTTGAATATTTAGCAGGTCTAAGGACTTCGGCAATGGTTTGAACATTTGTACCCAGATCACCTTTATATCCAGGCAACCCGGTATCATTCATCATGTGTCCGATTCCTGCCTGGTGGGGATAGGTGCCCGTAAGCAGGCTGGCACGGGTAGGGCAGCAACGGCCGGTGTTATAGAACTGCGTGAATCGTAATCCATTGTTGGCAAGACGATCGAGATTGGGAGTTTCAATCTCGCTGCCATAGCACCCGATATCCGACCAACCCATATCGTCTGCCATTACAATAATGACATTCGGTCTGTTTTGCCCCATGGCAATGCCGTACATAAAAAGAAAAAAGCTAAAAACGATAGAAAATCTCATAAGTGGTTAGGTTCAACAGGCTTTTTGCTTGCTCGAGGGGGGTAAAGTCAATACTTAACAAATGTTTTGGAGCACGGCGCGGTAGCCAAGTGGTAAGGCCGGGGACTGCAAATCCTCTATTCGCCGGTTCGATTCCGGCCCGCGCCTCCATTCTTTACTTATTCTGGATCAGTATTTTACGGGATTTATCTCTTTGCTGGTCTCACAACCCCAAAAATATCCTTGGCCATTTCTTGGCCACTTTTGGGTTCTTTCCTAGCTGTTTTTAGTCCTCGAGTCCTGGATCTGTGGGGTTCGCTTGAAAAAGTCAAAACCATGGAATCCTTAGACTATTGAGATAATTCAAAATGCAAGGGGGGGGAGGGGGGCTAAAGCAAAGGTCAGTCGGTCTGAATTACAAACTCATTTAGCCACAGAAAAAATGTGACAAAGGAGCTTGCTCAATGAAGAGTTTAGGGGCACGATTTGAGGATATTCTATACTTCGAAAAGAAGATGGAGGCAGGCAAACTACCCTCAGAAGATACTTCCTGTTACATCAAATTCGTAGGTACCCTAGGAGCTAGAGATGCAGTTATGACCAACAGAAGCAAAGAGAAGTTAGCTGAGTCTGAGGAGGTACTTGAGTTACCTTTTGAGGTGAGAGATTGACTAGTGGTCTAAAAAGTTTTTCTTTTGGTTAAAGCTGATGGCGATTCCACAGAAATTTATCTACCAAAACGGTAGAAATAAAGGGAGAATAATTCAAAATTTGGTACAAATAAAAGGAGATCACAATTTTGAACGAAGAGATGCACACCCTAAGATAAAAGGCTTATTCTTTCTACGTTACGAGCAAAGTCGTACCATACAACGATGGGTTGAAGAAGAGAGGCTCAAGCCTTTGCACCCAACTAATCACATAATAACAAAAGCTCTACCAAAAGATATACCAATCCACAACTCAGGAAAGGCACTTGGCAGAATTAATCAAACTCTATTACAGACAGGCAAAGAACAAGGATTTTACAACATAGGGGATCTTCACCCGATATATAAAAATTGTTTTTATCTCAGGTGGAACGGAAGAGTGAGAGCTAAAAACAGTGAAATGTGGGGATCTTCGGATCAATTAAATAAAATAAAGTCAAGAGCTCGGAAACGGCATGTAAAGAGATGGAATGTTGATAAAGGCCGACCGACTATGGCCGAAAAATCGTATCAGACGGGCTCTTCAATAAAATTTAAACGAGGCGATCAACATCCCTCAAGGAAACTGGTGTTTAAAAGTTATAAAAAAGATAAGAAACAAAACAAAGTATATGAAATTTGGGTGACAGCCGGAGATTTACATGCGTGGAAACAGAAAAGAAAAGATTTTCCATCGAGACAGGCGAGACCATCAACACCTAGAGAAAGAAAACAAAATAGAGAGCGGGCTAAAAAAAAGAGAGACAACGACCCGCAGTACAGATTAGCAAGCGTCTTGAGAGTATTAGTCAGAACTTCTTTATCTGTACGAAAGGCTTCAAAAGCTGAAAGAACAAAAGAACTTTTGGGTTCTTCCATTGAGCAATTTAAGGTGCACCTAGAGTCTCAATTTACCGAAGGAATGTCTTGGAATAACATGGGGAGAGGAGGTTGGCATATTGATCACATCATTCCGTGTGCATTCTTTGACCTGACCAAACCAAGTCATCAAAAGGTATGTTTTAACTGGCAAAATCTTCAGCCGTTATGGGAAAAAGATAATATTACTAAAGGTGATAAATTTCCGCTTTCTGTATTGCTTGTACTTTTTAAATACGGGTACAACCGAATTACCGTGTAAGTCCAAGTAATGAATATAACAACTAAAGAGAAACGTCAGGAATGGAACTCATTTTTCAAAGGAGATATTGATCCAAATAACATTCCTAGCAAAGAACTTATAATCTCAAAGCTTGTTGAGAAGAGTCACATAAATGACAAAAAAAGGGTAAGAAAAGAAATTGAATCAAAAACTGAAGAATTTATCAAAGAGGCTAAGAAAGCTTGGGGTAATGATGAATTTAGCTACTCAAACACAGTTTTTTATGGAAGAGGAATAATTGTTATACATAAAGATTTTGGACCAGCTTGGCAAAGACCAGAGGCACATCTCAAAAAGATATTTCCATATGGAAACAAAGCTTTTCCTTTAAAAACAGAAAGAGAGATAGTCAGGCTCAATAAAAATGGTCTTAACACTAGAGAAATTGCGGAGAAGTTTAAAACCACTGATAGTACAATTTCGAAAGTTTTAAAGATTTATAATCAAAAACCGAAAGGGTCTAAAAAAACAACAGAAGAAGTTGAATTTGAAATAGTTTCGATGTGGGACAGAGGTGAGGTCATTAGCGATATTAAAAATGAAACAAAATTATCTCATTCAACAATTTATAAAGTCCTAGATAAACACAAGAGAAACAGGGTGGGTAAAAGAGAGAAGAAAGAGAGGCTTAATAGAAGAAAAATACCAGCTGAGATTGCAAAGGAAATAATCGAAAAATATACATCTGTGGAACAACCGACTATATCTTCTCTAGCACGGGAATATAATTTTTCAGGTGATTTGATTCGAGGTTGCCTTAAAAGAAGTAATATCGAAATCCGAAAAAACTGTAAAGTTACAGACGCCGAATTTAAAATAATCGTTGAGCGTTATAAAAATGGTGAATCCTCATACAAGTTATCAGAAGATTTTGGAATAGCTCCAAGTTCGATAACTACAAGACTTCACAGAAAGAATCATAAAGTAAGAGACTCGCTTGATTACAAAAATACTGTAAACGAAGAAGATATTCCTAAAATTATAGATTTATACAGTGTAGCAAAATTAGGTTCTTCAACGATTGCTGATCTACTTGGTTACTGGAAAAAGCAAATACTAGATATTCTTAAAGCAAATGATATTGAGTCTGATAGATCACCCACATTTTATAGCAGATATAGCAGCCAATCAGAGAGAAAAATAATTAAAAGTATAAGAGGTGGATTAGAGAAAATATATAAAAATAGTAAGGGTGATCATGAGAATATTTCTCTAACCGAAAAGGCTCTTAAATTTGTTGGTTGTTCGCCCAAAGAATTATTAACGCATTTGGAAGAAACAAAACCGAAATGTGATAAAGATACCACCTTGAATTTAGATCATATAATTCCAATTTCTGCATTTGGTGAATTTATTGGAAATGAGGAAAAACTGAAAGTTTCATGCCATTACCAGAATCTTCAATTGCTGACTAAAGAGGATAACGAGGCTAAAAGTGATAGTATGGAGATCGGGCTTGAAATGTTGATGAAAAAAGAAGTTAAAGATAAAGAAGTTTACTTTATACTTGTGGAAATAGCTGAGAAGGAGATTAGAAATAAACAAAAGATTATCGCTGACATTTTGACAAAATATTCTCCTTGAAGAATACGATTCAGGCTTCGCGCACTCTTAATTATAATCTTTCGCCAAGCCTATTACATAGCTCATGTCGGCAAGCAATTAACTAAAGAACAATCATGAAAATGAAAGTCATTAGGCAATGTTATGAAAATTTGGTTTTTTTAATCAATCCATCATATTCTAAAATAATCCATTCTGTTCATTTATGCATAGGTTAAGAATTCTATAGAGTCCTAAAAAAAGGATTTCATTAATGGGAATCATTCTTCCGGAAAAAAACTGAAACAAAAGAAAAGAGATAAATAAAAGTAATTTAAAAATTCCTTTTATTTATTCTGACAAAATGACAAAACCTCAACTTCACTCCTGAGTCTTTAACCTAAGAATTCTTGAGGGTCTGCCCCCTTTTTTTCCTGCTTCTGGCTTAATGATTTCAAACCGATCGTCGTAGGTTCCAACCACTTCTTCCACTTCTTCGACGTCATAACCCATCCTCCCTAAGTTTCTAATTGTTTCCGACATTTTACCTTCTTTTTCGAGCACTGATTCAAGCTTACTAGCATATTCGGCTAAGGATAGAATTCGCTTTGATTTAATTTCATTCATTAATTCCTGTTGGCAAAACTTAACAATTTCCACGGCCCTACGAGTTTGATCCAAGTTAATTTCAACAGGCATGGAATTCTCGTCTTCTGCAATAGCTAGAATACCAGCAACTCGAATTGCAATCTCTCGGGACTTACCAAGCTCATTCCTATATGCACTGAGGTCTCCAAATGTATCGTTTCTTCTTTGATTATGGAATTCTAAGAGGTACATCCTCGCATCTCGAGTAAACTTGATCTCATGGGGGCTTGTCAGACTTTTCCTTATGGATAAGATTTGTCGAATCTTACATCCCCATAATTCTTTAAGATTTGGATCTATTGCAACTTCATCAATTGTTTCAGGTTCAAGAATCATATGTCCTTTGATATATAAAATTCTCGCGGTTAGTCCCTGAGATGAAGCCTCCTTATCATATATTAATTTTCCAACTACGGATGGTTGAGCCATCCAAAGGGAAGATAAACAAGGCTCTTGTATTTTAACATTGGCTCTTCCAACTCTTCGAAATTCTGTTGGGTCCCCAGAAAAACCCTTAAGAATTAATGTAAAATCATTTCCCTGATTACTATATTTACCTTGTAAGTTAGAAAAAATATCTCCTGCCTCGGAGCTTGCACTAAAAAGGACCCCTTTTGCTTCTTCGAGTGCTACACCCATTGCTTCTGGCGAAGCGTTGTCTATAAAGAAAGGAACCGGACCCCGGATCGTTTTTTCATCAAGTGAAATTTTATCAATTTCTTTTTGAATGAATTCCAATGGGTCTTGCCCTAAACTTAAGTTTGGTAGGTCAATCTTTTTACTTGAACCATTTAAGACACTTTTCTTATGTGCCTTAAATTGTTCTAACCTTGCTTTAAGCCTGGGTATTTTCTTTTGATACTCATCTTCAATTGCTTTGTCAAAATCATGTAACGGTTTCAGGGCATTTCCCATTATTACTCCTTTACCCGATGATGATGTGGCAGAAATTAAGGTGTATAGATTGAGATAACTTCCACCATGTTTTGATCCATTAGTTGCCTTGAAACTTTTTCCTACTGCTCCAGAAATTGCAGATAGGCCGCTCATTAAGCACATTGCTGGATCGACATCATTGACCTGGCCAACAGCTTCAGAAAACTCTTTGAGGATACCTGTGAAGGCCGAATGCGGAAATTTTATTTCATCAATCTCAGTTACATTTGATTTACCTTTATTCAAGGAATGCTCATTCATATTGTTTGCTAATTTCGGCATTTTTATAACTCCTTTCTGAAAGTCCAAGAAGAGGGTTTCGGATTAATGGATCATTATCCCAGTCATCCAAATTCGCCCGAAGCAGATCATTTAAATCAGTAATCAGATTCCCATCATTAGACTTTGTTTTGTCAAAATCATAGATGTCCGTATCGACACCCACATACTTCAGGGAGGAAGACCAATTCTTCGCACCTTTCATACCGGCTTCATCCATATGAGGGAAGACACGGACTCTTTTGCCTTTTAAGTTCCTTGCCTGTTCGCGAGAAAATTCCTGATAAGCTCCAAACATTGCGATTACTCCAAAGAGATCCTTTTGTTTGGATTGGGTGATTAAGTAATTAGCGGCAAGGAAATCGGGACCTCCTTCCACTAATAAAACGTATTTGTAAGGACCAATCTCGGTAAGTCCCAAAGGATGCTTTAATTTTCCCAATGTCCTTGTTTTAACCTTATTTCCATCCTTCAGTCTTACGCGACTTCCCGACAGTAACCTATCTTGCCTAAAAGCACCCCCGATATCCGCTAATGTCCATAATGTATCTGCCTTATTTGATGAAAACCTTAAATGCCCTCGATCCTGAGCTAGTTTAATGCCCTGAAACCCAATCCCCCTTAATTCAGCCAATTGATAAAGTTCGTCCTCAGATCCTAGTCGTAAGTACTTAGAAAAGTTTAGGTCCTTTTCTTGAGTCTTTTTGTCTTTAGGGGAATGTGCTACGGCCGTAAAAGGTAACTTTTCTCCACTTGCCAATTTGATTAGCTCCTTACAAGCTAAGGACTCAGTTATTCCAAGGACAACAGAAATAAAGACAACAACATCTCCATTTTCTCCAGTTCCGAAGTCTTTAAATCTATTTCCGTTTTCATAAACGGAAAAGGATGGACTCCTGTCTTCACGATGTGGCGCCTTGCATGACTTACCAGGCTTCCCAGGAAGGTTCAATAGCTCCCAAGCTGAATAAATATTTATAACTCTTTTAGCCTCCTTAATCGTCATTCCTAGGCCCTCCAAGCAGTTTATCTACCTCCGCCTTATCATAGCGAATAACCCTACTGTTAATGCGAATAGGCGTTAAAACCTTATCGCGGCGTTCCCATCTCTTAACCGTCCCTGGATGTACCCCAGCCATCTTTGCTACCTGCTTACGAGACAGCAACTCAGGACGACTTGCGTGTAGATAATAATTCTTAATCATGTTTATAATTTTGCCGACTGACTGCCAAAAATCTATCGGAAGAAAAAGGTCTTTTTTTTCCGATTGACAGGGAACGCTAGTCTAAACCTGTGATTGAGAGATTTTAGCCCTTTAAAAAAATAAAAAGATATTTTTTCTAATTTACCTTAGATAATTTTTGTAAAATATTGTTAACCAGAAAGATGAAGTGGATAAAACTTTCCGTAATATTTTTCCTTCAATCGCAACCAATCTTTTCTTTTTTTGTCTAATTTTGAACGAATCTTAAACACGGAATCATCGATTGGGAGTTCTTTTCCGAAGAGCTCATAGATCGGTCTCACATCGTCAGCAATTCTTTTATCAATATTTTCTTTTCTGGACAGATCAGATTCCAAAAAGTGGTATGTGAGTTGATCATTCTCATAAGTAACATTCAATAAGACCTGAATTAATTTCCATGTAATTTCTGGGAACCTATTTCTTGTTTCAATGAAAATTTCAAGGGCAGTTGGTTCATCTTCATAAAAGCGATAGTTATGGGCATTTTCTACATTAAGGTCTTTTTCAGGAATGATGGTAAATAGAATAGATACGATGTTTCTATAATTAAAATCTTTGATTTCGAACTCATGCTCAGAAGCTATTTCGTCAAACTCTTCCATTCTTAAAAGCAGGTGATAGTAGTAAAACTCGAAAATGCCAAAGTCGGGTAAAGTTTTTTTCCTCCCTTTTTTCCTTCTAAAAGATTTTGGAGTTTTATTAGAATCTTTCCCTGGCATACATGACCAACTTCTCTCAATGTAGTTCTCGTTTCAAGAGGTTTTGTCGTTTTGTCAGTAAAAAATCAGGGAGGTATAAGTAATTGAATAATACATCTTGAGAACATAATAAGTTTTATGTAAATTTCGCGAGTGATTGATTTAGACCTAAACGCGTTACTTTTTTCAACTGATGTCAGTATGGGAACTCTGTGGCGTGTTAAAGAAAGCGTTTGGAAAGACCAATTGCCTTCTTTCTATGTAGCCAAAGAAGACACAAAAATGCATCCTGGGCTTTCGATCATGCGGGCAAAAAGTGCAAGTTCAGAAATAACAGTGCCTTTGCTCCATGGGACTTCAGGAAAAAAGGGCCCTGTGGTAGTAAAGGGCATTTCAAATGAGCAAAAGTACGACGAAAACCATAAGTGCTCCTTTGGGCAAATTATTTGTCCTGCTTTTATTCCAAAAAAGAAAATGGAGGAGTTTGATCGGTCTACTACGGTTTTCGACCCAGGATTGGGGCCTAATTGGGATGCTGAATTTGATGTAATTCCAAACAGACATAAGCCACGTGTCTCCATTGACGAGAAAGAGAAGTTAGATTTGTTTTTGAAAAGGAAGATGGCAGAGGATGAGTAAGCTGACGAAAGAGTCTGACTGGGCAGAGTGGAAGCAAGAGTGTGCATTTGAACTTTGTAACGAAAAAGCTCAGGAGAGATTTGGCAAGTTCTGCTCGATGAGACTGTTTAACTCATCAAAAGGTTGTTCACCCAAAACTTTTTTAGAGATTTCAGAGCAATTAGGAATAGGAGGAAATGTTGATCTTAAAATTAAGAACCAGAGAGTTTTAGCTTACTTAGATGCTCAATTTATCATTGATAAACTCGATAATAAGCAGAAGGGGAAAAAGAAGAAAATTCTTAAAGAATGGATGATTAAAGAGAGTCCAACTCTTTCGCATATCGAGGCTACAGCTACGCATTTTATTTGGGGCTTGAGAAAGAAATTCCTTAAAGACGAAAGAGGAGCAGAGTTTTCTAATTTCTCCAAAGGAAGAAAAGTAGGAAATGAAGGACTTACTCTAGATGATTTGGCTGAGTCCAACGAACCAAACCCTGCTGATGAAATTAAATATAAAGAACTGGAAGAGGAACTTTATGCAAAGGCGAATGTGTTTTACCTTGAGCTGTCTAAAGATCGAAAGATTGCGATTTTAGCAAGATCACTAGGAATTTCCCTTAAGAATTCAATTGTGTTAGCAGCTTCTGAAAAAGGGCATTCCGTTCTTTATGAAAACCTCAAAAATGACCTGGCAGCGTTTGCTGGGATTATTCAAAAATGTGAGGATCTTAAAAATGAGCCAACGGCCAGGCTCGAGATAGCGAGTCTACATATTTTAGGCGGAATTTCTCTAGAGTGGGCGAAAAAAACGGAAAATGGCTGTATTGAAATCCTTAAGGTAAGTGATGACTAAAAAAGAGAAAGAAATTTTCTTCAAGAAGTTAGCCTTGTGGCTGGACGATTGGGAGATTGATCAACAGTTTCAAACTGAGAAAGAGGATGTTTTGGATGATGGGAAAAAACATGAAATTCCATATGAAGAGCCATTTTACCGAAATGTAAAACCGGGAGATGTATTACTTCTATCCAATAATTTAACGCCCAAAGAACATGGGTTGAATGGCCCCCTTTTTATAGCAGTATTGAGACTATGGGAAAAAGAAGAGGATGAGGAGTATTTTCTTTGGGCACCTTATTCAAGTTTATCTCAACCGGCTACAGACAAGGAGCTTAAATTTGATCATACTGATGATAGGTTAGCCGTGCTTTCCCTTTGGAATGCTCATACTTCGACTAGAGACCAGCTGTCTGAATCTTGGTTTGCGGGTGAATTGAAAGATCAGGACAGGAAAGATGCATTAGGAGTATTTTGGTACTCATTGGGGATGAAAGACCTTACGCAGAAGCTCGAGGATAAGGTTGGACCCAAGTTGTACCATGATAAAGATCCGCGCCACGAATATTTCGCGAGAGAGCTTAAAAGAACTCTGATCATTCGGGAGTTTTCATTTCAAGGTTTGCATTCTGAAACTGAAAAAGACAGTGATGCTGACGACAAAATTATCTCTTTTTCGGTATGGCAGGAAGAAGAACGTAAAGAGAGGCCAAAATTAGTGGCTGCCGATAGAAAAAGACAAAATAGATATCTTGAATTTTACAGTGAAGAGCTCCCGCTAAAGCTAATTTTTCGTTCAATCCCAAGGCATGACCAAATTATTTTTGAACTGCTTACCGATGATGAAAAGCTCAAAGATCAAATTGATGAATTCCTTATAAAGATAGAAGGGCATGAAAATCAGGAGCTTTCTTTTGAAAACGGTCAGTGCATACAGGATGCCTCTATGGACTTTCTTTCTATTTCACTGCAATCACCTGAAGGAAAAATTTTAAAACTTAAAAGGTCAGATCCGGTAGATGAATGATTTCATTAAGTGAGCAGAAATCTTTTTTAGATAGAGAGACTTTTGCACCCGGGATTTTCTCATCTGAAACAATCCTTAAGATAGCTTTACCCAATGGTCGGCTCAGTAAAGAGGGTGCAATTACTGAGCTAATAGGGGAACTTCTTTTTCGGCAATGGTTGTTTAAAGACCAACTACCTGCAGAGCTCAAGGAGCTTATTGAACATCCGGAACTTTCAGAAGTTCGTCAGGCTCTTGACCAAGATGATCTCGATTCTTTGGATAAGTTCAAGAAATCGAAAGACTATCTTGATGACCGAATTGAAGCTTTTGAGCGTGCGGATGGGATTATTGCACTCGTTGACTCTGATAATGAAGAAGCACTGCCGATTCCCTTTACTCTGATAAGGAATCGTCGGAGGTCTGGAGTTTGGGATAACTCAGAATTTGAGCCTCAGGAGATTGGAGTTTGGAGTGAATATCAACAGGAGATTGATGAGCTCTTGGGAACGGATATAAATTCGGTGAGATTGGAATTACCTCTTGGTCCTTATGCCGGCATGATTGAGGGGAGAAGCCTGATGCTTCCTTTGGCACTGGCAATCGCCCGAAGAAAAGACCCCACACTGCCCAAACCGATTGAAGTCTTGGCAAGTGGTGTGGTTTCAGGAGGGCGTATTGAGCAGGTCGCATATCTTAAGGAGAAGATTCTTTTGGCTAAACGAATGGGTGCCAGGATCGTGGCAGTAATGGATGAACCACCGGATCATTCCTTCGTTCCTGAGAAGAGTGAAAAACTTACAACTTTTATGGAAAGATGGCAGACGAGATTTGGGAAGGTATTGCCTCCCATGTTGGAGTCTCATTTTGATGTATGGAGAGACCATATTTCCAATTTTAAAGGGAGGGAAAAGCTGGTTGGTCAAATTTTAAGTAGACTCAAAGATAAACATAAAGGTGGCCATGTAGCATTAGTAAGCCCGGAGGCGATGGGTAAGTCGGCATTACTCAGTTATGTGTCAAAGAGATTAAGTGATGATGCGAGAAATTCTGGCAAATATGAAGGAGCCAGGGCAATTTGCCCATGGTTGCCCGGTTGCCTGCTGCACATGGGTAAGTTTGGATCGGATCCGCACGCAGTAACTGAAAGTCTGTTGACTCAGGCCAATGCAATGATCTCTGCTCCTGTCTCCATTCCGGAGATGCCATATAATAAAGATCCACAAAAAAATCAAAGGGAGGACGATTCTTCAGAGTTAACTCTCGATTATCGCGAAGTATTTAGGGCTCACAGAGAAGCAATGGGCAGGGCTCTGAGGCAACTCGTCGAAAAAAGAGGTACAGTATACCTACTTATTGACGCATTGGATGAAATGACTGTGGATAGAGGGTTTCTAAGCGTATTTCCGGATTTATTTCCTGACGGTGTCCGTGTTTTGATTACAGGCAGAAATTGTGTCCAGGTTGACAAATTTTTGGATCGGAGGGACGGGTTTAAAAAAATTGAAACGCAAAAACTGGAACGATTAGAAGTACCTGATATCAGCTGCGTGAGTGATGAAAATAAGAAAGGTAAAAGATTTAACGATCTTTTGTTCAAGAAAACTGGAGGCTGGACTTATGCTATTCATAAAGCAGGTAAAGCAGTAAGAGAAAACGAGGGTGAATTTTCTGATGATTTAATTCAAAGTAGGGAAGAAACTCTTGATCGAATGGCAAAATGTTGGACAGGAGAAGTATTGGAAGATGCACTTGAGTTTCTTGTGATAGAGGAATTCTTCCATTGCCTCAAAGACACTATCGAAATTAAACGATTCTTCTATTCAGATATTGCTTCTGGCGATTACCAAAATTCTTTTTATCCCAATGTTGGCCCAAGATTCAGCGATTTATTTTCCTATCTCAAATCCAGGGGGCACAAGATTAATTTCAGGGGACTGCTCAAAGTACTTTCCCCCATTAGTGAGCAATTAGTATTTAAAACTTTTTATCCAAAAAAAAGATTTTCACTCAAAAAATTCCTAAATAGTTCGTTTATTGTTAAGGAAAAAACAGAAACCATCTCCTTTGCTCTTAGAATCTTCCCTGAATATTGTTTGGATAAGTTTTTTGGTATCGATGTAGAAGATAGTTTAGAGAAAATATGTGACTGGATGATCGAAGCCCAGAACCCTGGCCTTCTATGGAGGTTGGACTTTCTAATACATCGTTCAGAGTATTTCCATCCGACAATGTCGATTTTGCAAATTAACAATACTTGGTGGCAAATTGGAGATAATTGTTGGTCTCAAATTATAAGAAAATGGTCTTCTGATTTAATTACAAAAATTGGTGTCGGGCAAGGTGATCACCCACCTTCACTTTGGCGAGACGCTGCTCTAGAAGTTGCGAGGCGAGGCGAGAATGGTGGTGAACAATTTGATGTGGCATGCGCTTATGCAGGATTCCATGAACATGCTTTTCTTTATCGACTTGAATACAAGCCTTCGGAAGCAATAAGTATGCTTGATGGGATTCTGAAATCAGGTTCTAAACTAGCTTCTACAGCCGCCTTTTACATAGCTTGTATTGAGCTAAATATAGATCCTACTGACCCTCGGGTCTTTCGAGATGCTCGGTATCTTAGACCCGGGAGAAATCGAGAGGGAAAAGATGCATTCAAAGCCTTGGCTTACTTGGAAGAATCCATCGAGATTGGGAACAAAGTAGCCGAATTATGTCTCGGAGCGATGTACTTGAATAATGATTTACCCTTTTATAATGCAACAAAGGGAATCGAAATTTTAAAAACACTAACTAATTTAAAGGCTCCGAAAAAAGACTCGGAATTAAAAGAAGTTCAATCATGTGCAAATCAAGTTTTAGGATGGCATTACATTGATAACGATTATGATTGCGGTCTTTTACTTTTTAAAAAAGCAATCACATGTAGTAACAATCACCAGCTAGGTATAGACTTGGTTGATCAATTTTCTGAAAGCTTTTATTTAGAGGGTGACAAGGATCATGAGAAATTTTTTACCGATATCCTTATTTACTCTCTTGATGCAATAAGTTGGAGTGCAAAAAAATCAGAGGTCTTAGATCGCTTAACCAAAAGACTTGTAGAAGCAGCTTTCGTGATTCCAAAAATGAGAAATCGAAAATATAGTCGTAATTCAACTTGGGGACTTTTTGGAGGATGGAATCTTCAGGAAGAAGGGGTTTTTAAAGGTGCTAATTCTTGGATATTGGTACAGGACTATGTTGTCAAATTTTGCATTAAAGGCGAATTGAGACCTAGTGGAGCTTCTGTTAAGGAAAGACTGGCACTTAAAAATGAGGAATTATTAGAAGTAGGTTTGAAAGGAATAAAAAGTAAATTTAGTTTTGCATCGGGTGAAGATTTAGAAAAAATTTTATCAATAAAATTCTTACCTTTATTAAATGTTTCTGAAACTATTCGCATTAGAGAGGAGGGAAAATCTCAAAGAGATTTTTCACATGTAGGGGAGTATACAAAATCCGCCTTAAAAACTTGGTATCAAAGAAATCAGATCAAAGGTAATAAAAAAGTTACCAAGCATACCCGTAAAGTTCTAGAAGCTTTCGATGGTAAAGAGAAGCGACCCGGCAAAAAAATTATTGATAAAATCCACAAGCTGCAAAGCCTTTACAAAAAACAAAAGCTTTCAAAGGAGAATCAGGTTAATAGATTGTTTTATGTAAATGGTCCTGTTGCTATTTTAGAACTAATTGATTGGCTAGAATGGGAAGATTCTCAAAGTGCTCAAAATTGGCAAAAAGCCGAAAAAATCACTGAAAATCTGGCCGCAAAAGGGTTTAAGCTCAAGGATGGGTTGAGAATACCTTGGTTTGATCAGGAAAACTGCAAGAATCCTCTTAAAACAGTCTTCGAAGATAAATTAATTGTGCGTGTAATAAAAGTGCCTGACTACAACTGGCTAGCAAGAGAGGCCCATCCTTTGTATGATTTATCTGTGGGGATGTTAGTCCGGCACGATATTTATGAAGACCCTGATGGACTTAGCCCAAAGCAGCGATTTGATATGGCGAGAAAGGGCGGAGTTAAAGTTCCCGAGTGGATGAATGATATCATAATCGAAAAAAAATAAACTTTTTTTCATTTTTTTCGGAATTCTCCAAAGGCTGATTCCTTAAGGTTATATAACCACCACTGGAATCACCTAAAAAGGAGAATAAAAAATGAATGCAATTACTATTAATCGAGAAGCGATCTCAACCAGACCGAAAATTATCAAGCAATACTTACATGAGGAGACTGGCGTACTCCATAATGTAGAGGATGTGCAAACCTTCGCGAGTGGCTTTCAGGTAAGGAACTTCACCATTATGTCTGAGGGCTACAATCCTGAACCCATTACTTTTAAGTTATCCGCTGATAATGTCAGTCTTGTTCAAGGCGTTGGGATTGGAGCTACCGTGCGAGTCGTTTTTCAGGTGAGGGGAAGAGAGTGGGAGGGTCGGTATTTTAACAATTTGGAAGTAAGGTCGTTTGAGGTTCTTGATGGTGCAAATATCTCTTCAACCACTAAAGAGAATTCAGATGATTTTATTGAGAACGATTTCGATGACGGAATAGCATTTTAAGGGAGTTTTTGATCATGTCATATAAAAGAAAACTTAAATACGAGAGGATCATGGAGGTGAGCCTGGGCGAGTATCGACTCTTTATTTCAGTTGGAAAGTTCTCAGAGAAGATGGCCTTTGGATTGCCGCTAGATAATTGCAAAAACAAGAAAGTCTGGGTGGAGGAAAATGGAGACTCCAACTATTTGTCTTTATCTAAAGCTAAAAAGCTTCTCTACAAGGCATTAGGTAAGACCGCTTATGGTCAGCTCAAAATGAACCCGGAAATTAGAGGACTCATTTAATTCATGAAAATTAATCCCAGGTTTATTAATAATGAAAATAATGAAGCTTATTCAGGGAATAATTCAAAAAAAGTATCTAAGATACATAACATAGAAGATTTGAGTCCAGATACCTTAAAGAGGTTTGAGCAATTGAGGAAAAAACTAAGCAGCATGCTCTCGCATCAAGGTCAGATCGGTGATGCGAATCCTTTGCTGTCCCTGTTATCTTTTCAGGCATTCCAAATAGGGTGCCTTCAGCGTAATGCAGTTTCACTTGAGGAAGTTAATATATATTTAGCAAAAAAGGTGGATGCACTCATCGGTGAGGATGGGGCACATTAAAAGAGTTTTTCTCCTCAAGGTGTGTGGTAACCCGTGAGGTAGGAGAGTCGCTTCGTTCAAAGGTTAGTAGAAGCGGCTCTCCAAATTTTTTCTAAATTAATTGTATGGAGGGAAATTGATCAGAGTTGATTATTTAATGAAAATCAGATGCCTTTGCATCGGATTTATAGGAATTGTATGTAACACTTGTTCGGATGCTCCTCTACGAGCAAAGCTCATCAGTGATTCGGAGACCTTCAGTCCTCAAACCAGCAATGCTGTTCCTGTAGAAAGATTAAAGATGGAGTTGGCCTTTATGGCTCTCCCCATTGAATCACTCCAGATCCGTCAGATTGGAGAGAGTCTTGAACAGTATTTTCAAAAGAATCAAAGCCACCCTTATTGTGGATTGGCGTATGAGAACCACGATAATGGGCAGGTGAAATTACTTTTCTCGATTAATAAGGGAAAAGTATTTTCTGCAAAAGGATGGAGAATGAACGGTGAGCCTAATGAAACCTACATAAAATCTGGTAGTGGTTTTGTAATCGAAACAGATAATCCTGAAATTGGATTTATTTATGAGAGGGGAATTCAAGCAGGGTATAAAGGTCTGACGGATAACGGAAAGACATTCAGGCAAAGTTTTATAGATGGTGAAAATATCCTTTATCATGCAAATGGTAAAAAGTGGGAGCAGGGTAGACACGAAAATGGGGTAAGGGTAGGAGTGTGGAGAGAATGGAATATCGATGGAGTTCTGGTTAAAGAGAGAAACTATTCATCCGGATATTATGATGGGGTATGTCGTGAGTGGTATGACGACGGTAAAAACCGAAGTATTTTGCACTTCTGTAATGGAAAGCTGGAAGGAATGTAGACAGAGTACGATGAGGAGGGCCACCTTACTGATATTATGGAATTCTCAAACGGATTGGCGGAGGGACTTTGGAAATCCTTTCATGATAACGGTCAGTTAAAATTTGAGGGAACTTTTTGCAATGACCTTGAGGATGGTTGGCATATATGGAGAGACCGTTTTGGACGAATTACCAAAAGGAAATTTTTTGCCAAAGGACGCGAGGTCCATTGAGAAAATAAGATTTAAACTACAATTTCAATCAGTGGTATTTCCCAGGAAGTGAAAAGGCATTGGGATTTATATTCCTCAGCTACATCCTCAATCGATCTTTTAATGATGGCTAAAACGCGGGCTTCATGAATTGAGTCCAATCTGGTTTTCCAACGCTCGGAGGAACTCTGGGAAAGGTAAGCAATGGTTTTTTCTTCCTGGTTTGTAACGATAACCCTTTTACCTTTAGTTGTAAGTTTAACAGGTTCACCAACTTCGAGTTTCGAAATATTCATCATTACAATCTGGTCCTTGGATCCGAGGTCTAAGTATAAATCCTTCATCCCGAGGATTTCATATTTGCGATCCAGTATGCCTCCCCAATTCTCCTTTGGTTGTATTTTCTCTCTTTGAAAAATACTGGGAGTATTGAACAAACTTTTTGAGAAAGGATTCACGGAGTCTTCAGAATCGAGTAGAACCAGATTTTCCATCGCCCGGGTCATGGCTACATAATAAAGTCTTCTTTCTTCTTCGATGTTTTTAAGTGAAGTATGCCAACCACCATCAAGGACGAAGACATTTTTAAACTCCATCCCTTTAGCACTGTGAATGGTACCGACATAAATGCCAGTTCCATTCTTTTGATCGGCTTTCAGTTGAAAGAAAGCTTCAAAAATAAAATTTATCAGGCTTTGAACCGGAAAGGTCGAGTCCCCTGTTTCCTGCCCCCAGTCGTTGATGATTTCATTGAATAGCTCTTTCCATTGGTTTCTGTCCTTGCTTAGGAAATCGCTCATTTCCTCTTTGATCTCATCAAAAGTAACCAAAGGTTCTGATCCTTTTTTGGACTCCAACTTCTTTAAAATTTCAATGCCATCCCTGACTTCCCTAAGCCTGTGGAGTGGAAAGCTTTCGTTATGACCGCAACGCCACTCTACTTGTATGTCTTTTGTTTCGAGCAATGATCTGACGGGTTCGAGCTCCTTTCTTGTTCTGCCTAGAATTGCAAAGTCCTTCCATGTGGCATCTGAGTCTAATTTTCTGAGTCTTTCGATTTCATTTAAGATAAAGCCTGGTTGGTCCCGCAAAGAATTACAGGGAATGATTTGAACAAGACCTTCGGATAAATCATCCATGCTCTCCCACCTTCCTCCCGAAGGATATTCTTTTCGCTTATCGTTGATTCGTATTGGATCATCGGTCTTCATACGATCCACATTTTGTGAAATCAATTCGTTTGAAGCCTGAATAATGTTTGCGGAGGATCTGTAGTTTTGGAGTAGATTATGTCTTCTGGCTTCGTAATCTGATTCAAACTTTTTGATGAACTGGGTATTGGCTCCTCGAAATTGATAGATGTTCTGGTCGTCATCACCAACTGCCAGAATGGATAGTTTTTTACTGGTCTTGAATTCATCCTCTGTTCTGAGTCTTCCGGCAATGGAGGAAACGAAGTTGTACTGATTCGAGTCAATGTCTTGATATTCATCAATGAGGATATGATTCCATCGACCGAGGATGGAATTAAGTAACTGTTCATGATCCATTCCCACGGTTTCGACCTTTCCCTCCAGGAGTTCAGTAGCCTTTGGAATAATTTCATCAAAGTTTTTCTGATTCTCCTGATCGTCATTATTCGACTTAAACGCAAACTCAGCTGACAACCCAAGAATGCGCAAGGCAAGGGAGTGGTAAGTGCAAATGGTTATTCCATTTGCATCTCTGTCACATAAGTCCCGGATTCTTTTGCGTAGTGTCATGGCTGCTGACCGGTTATAGCAAAGCACGAGAATTGATTCCGCACGGACCCGCTCCACTCGAATGAGATACGCACAGCGATGTGCCACCGTTTTGGTTTTTCCAGAACCCGGGCCAGCTAAAATAAGCATGTTACTTTCTTTTTCATCCGCAACAATTGCCTGCTGGAAGGGATTCTCCAGAGACTCAACAATTCGCTGAAAAGACTCGCTGGAGGTGGCTAAATTCAAAATGTCAGCACTTCCTTTGAAATGTTTTTGAACAAAGCTTTTCTTATCCATACCAAAGTAGTCGAGGACAAACCCGATAGCCCGTGCTATCTCGGATGCTCCAAGCTTTGCATATTTTTCCATTACATGGATCTGCAGATTCTTTTCCTTATAATGAACTTCCAGGGATTTGTGGTCAGCATTCGAGTATCGGCGTTTTTTAGAATCTTCATTGAGTTCAATTCTCATGGCCTGGGTAATCAGCCCAAGGCCTCCCTTGATCTGAATGATATTCATTTCATGCAAGTATCGTAACCCATGCTCGATAGCGGCGTGAGGATCCCGGTAGTCACTGTACATGTCTTTTGATATTGCCTCCAGTAATTCCGATTCAGTGAAATTTACCGATAGATCCATGCCCCTTTCTTTCTCCGGAATCTTCGCTGTGATCTGTTCGAGAATGAACTGTGATACCTGAAGTCTTTTTTCAGAAATCTTCCTCAAATTTGATAGGGTGGTCTGAAGACGGATCTTGTACTGGTCCTGCCCAAGTTCCCGTGGGACAATGCTACCTTTTCCTCCTGCTAACCCGGTTCCGTCCATACGAAGCATGGTTAGGATCTTACTGAGGTTGGTTGGCAGGCACCAGGAGAAGCCCTGATGCCTGAGGACCCCCACTGCGACCCTTATGTTTAAGGGATATGATTCTCCGCTCTCTGCATCTGGGAATTCCTCCTGTAGGAGTTTGATGAAAACAGACTCCAATTCACCTAGTTTCTTAAGCTGAACATTAGAACTCTTCTCACCTTGTTTGTGAGCAAGAGTGGCTGAGTATCCAATATCCTTCTGAATAAGCTTCACCGAAGGTGAGGCCATTGTGTTTAGAATCTTGAACACTGTTCTGGTGGCATCCCCATTTGTTTTCTCAACTATCTTGGAGAGGGAGGGGATTTCGGTAAACTGTTCTAATTCAGGGTTCGTGCCCTTGGGTAGATTTAAAAATGTATGATATATATCTTGCCAGGCATGTCTTTCCTCATTGGGGGCAACTTTTATAATTATTTTGATTGCCTCCTCCATATTATGAACGAGGGGTAAACCCTGGAAAACCCTGGTCTGATTTTGATCTCTTTTGAGGAATCCTGTGTTTTCCAGATTCGAAATGGCGGTGGATACCTTTGTCCTTTTGGATGTGCCATATTCGTCATCAAAGGATGTAGTGATCTCTTCCAGTATCTGAGTGGCACTCAAAAAAGCATAAGGGGTTTTCTCAACATTGTTGGAGCTCTGTTTTTTTACACGGTAGCGAATACTTCGTAGAATATGCCTGACATCATTTTTGCTTATCCTTCCGTAAGTATCCATGGAGAACTGAGTATCTATATCTCCACCCTTACCGTCTGATCCTGGATTATAGAGCAGGACGCAGTGGGCTGGTTCTTGATCTCTTCCACCTCTCCCTGCTTCCTGAATGTAATTTTCCAGTGAACCTGGGATATCATGGTGAATGACAAGTCGGATATCTGGTTTATCCACTCCCATCCCAAACGCATTGGTTGCACAAATTACTTGAAGATCCCCGGAATTAAAGGCTTCCAGAAGTCTCCCTTTCTCCTCGGTTGCAATCCCTGCATGAAAGGGGGCAACTTCCCACTCTCTTTCCTCCAGAAATCCTGCCAGCCTCTCCACCGATGCCCTGGTGGAGCAAAAGACGACTGCGGCACCTTCTTTTCTTGATGGCAAGTGATCAAGGAGCAGTTCGTGAGCTCGAAAGGGCTTTTGTGGCTCACTCACGATACTTACATCATAGGAGAGATTACCTCTTTCAGTGCCCCCGTCCAAAAGCTCAAGACTTTGATTTAGTTCCTTTTCGAAATATTGCAGGAGCTCTTGTTTGACGTCGTTTTTTGCTGTGGCGGTAAGACAAGAAATTGGAGGAATGGGGACTCCTTGCCTTTGAGACAATTCCCTAATGAATCTTCCTGCATAGGTATAGTCAGGCCTGAAGTCATGTCCCCATTTTGATAAGCAATGAGCCTCATCAAATACCCATCTCGAAATCTGTCTTTTAGCGATGGCTTCCTTGAACCTTTTATTACGAAGTTGTTCTGGGGAAACATAAAGAATAGCTGTATCCCCACCATGTAATCTTTCGTAAACGCCACCTCTTTCCGGGCCTGTTTGAAGCCCGTAAATTGCATCAATGGAAGAATGCATGCCCGTTTGTTTCCTGAGATTATCAACCTGGTCTTTAATGAGTGCCTGTAGAGGAGATAAGACGATTGTAAGTCCTCCACTTCTATAGTGGTTGACCAATGCCGGAATTTGAAAACACAGAGATTTACCTCCTCCGGTTGGTAGAATTGCTAGGATGGGTTGGTTTTCTAACCCAGCCTCCACAATGCTTTTTTGGAGGCTATTGCCATCGGCTGTAGCGGGTTGCATTCGGTAGGAATCAAACCCGAAGAATTTCTTAAGTTGTTTTTCTGAGGAATGGTTTTCTAAACAAAATTCGCATGAAGGATTTTCACAGGGTGTCTCTCTAAGTTTGTAAACCAAGTCTATAATGTGGGGATACTGGTAGCATACCCAGTAAGGGAGAATTGAATTGGAACCCGCAACGAGTAGCCAAGATAGGAGATAAGCATGGTAATCCTTCTTGAAGACATCATCTTCTAGCAGATTTAAAAAGGCTTGTTCACAAACTTTATCATGGAGGTATTGTTTTAATACTTCTTTGAGATCTTCATCATCAGAAAGTTTTTTGACGCCAATTCCATCGAAGAAAATATCAAGCCCCTCTTTCTCCAATTGATTTTCAGTTTCAGAGAGAATTTTTCTGTATGTTGATGCTAATTTTGGATGTTTATTATTTAATCGGGAGAGTGCATTGATCTCATCATTCAAAAGTGCATGAGCGAGTTCACAGTCTTTAATTGGATCGCTTCTTGAATCACCTTCAAGTTTATATCCTTTAACCAGTTTATGATATGGATTTTCAGGGAAGCAGATGGGGGATAACCTGAGTGTGTCCAATACGGGTTTGGATGAAATAGGGTTTCGTGGGTCTAGGTTTCCTATGTGTTCAAGGTCGTGAGCGATAATATTGTGCCCGACTATAACCTTCGCTTTGGAAATAAAATTTCCCATTTCCTCCACGGATTGTGCGTTGACTTTCTTTCCGTGGAGTTGTGATCCATTGAGAATCGTGCCAAACTCTCGAATTAGACCGCTGTCGGTAATTTCAAGATCGAAAAATGCGTAATCTTCGAACCTACTACTCATCAATCAAGGTTGTAGAAAAGGAAAGCATTTTTGTTGAATACATGATTCATAGGAGAAAGGGAATCAACTTCTCAATCAATAATATTTAATACGCTTTTTCTTTGAGAAGGGAAGATGTCTCAATTTTTGATAGCTTTCGGTTTTCAACATAGATTTGGCTGGTTATTCGTATGTCACTGTGTCTTGCAAAACTGCTTGCTGCATGGATACCATGTTGATCTGCAATTATTGATGTGGCTTCCTGGCGAAGTGTGTGAATAGGTTTCTGGGATTTCACTCCATGTTTCCTCAACCATTTACAAAGTTGTTTGAACAAGTAGCCGCATCGATAGGAACCTGCCTTGCGAGAATCAGAGTTCCTCCTGGATATCGAAACAACAAATTTTCCCTTACTTTTTCGTTTTAGCTTTTTCAACTGATTTACAGTGAACTCATCGATGGCAATCAGATTTTCCGATTCCGCTGACTTAAGCTCATAATCAGTGGATGCTTGGACATAGATGAGCTTTTGTTTGAAGTCGATGTGGTCCCATTGTAACCAATCGATTTCCTTTCTTCTTAACCCGCTCACTGCAGCTATGAGGAAGACTTTGTACAATTCCGGTTTGCTTGGAAGCAGTTCGTTTTGAGCTAGTTTAAAAAGTTTTCCAAGATCCATTCCCGCTCGCTGGGCATCGTATTTTCTGATCCTAACCTTCTCCTGGCTCACATCCTCAAATGGATCATGAGGAATGATGAGCCTCCCTTTAAGAGTTCTTTTACCACTGCGATCGTAAGCATGCTTGCTACCACCAATTTCAGCCGCAACAAAAACTATATTATTAGCTGAAAACAAACTTTTGGAATTTCGAATGATTGAATTCACAGTTTGAACCCGAGCTCTTTTTTCTTCCTCGTTTCGTGCTTTTGAGATGTATTTCTTTTTCCAAGTCATTATTTTGGCAGGGGTTAGCTCAGAGAGCATAACCTTGTTAACCTTTTTTCTGAGGGCTAAATTCCCTTTACCCACTCTTGTTTCTTCGTGCTTGAGGCCACATGCTTCGGCTATGAGTCGCCGGAATTTCTTCTTGTATGAGTATAGTGTATCAGGTTTGAGAGTGGTTTTATCCCTGATTTCATTTAAGAAAATCTCAACGGTCGGAGATTCCACTTTCTGCTCACCCTTTGGCTTGTACTTTTCAAGGGTCGGCTCCCAACCATTAAGCTCTCGAAACAAAAAAATCTCTCTAGCCTTTCTCGCTGCCTCATCCTTGTTGCCAGTTCCCAGACCGAAAGTGTGTCTTTGGAAATACTCTGAAAATCTGACTGAGTAATCACTTTGTTTGAACTTCTTTCCTTTGTAGGTGTAAGTGTTGAAAAACACCTTGGTTTTCCAGTAGCGGTAATCGCTTTTCGAATATCTGATTCCAGGCATGTTAAAATGGCCAAGAATTATTCTTGGCCAATTCTTGGCCACTTTTTGTGTTCTCAAGTGTTTTCATCTGAATATTTAAATGAAGCTAAAGCTCAGTAAATATCAAGATAAATCTTTGATCTTCAGCGCATTTCAGAACATCTGGGGACAAATAAATAGAGGACTGCAAATCCTCTATTTGCCGGTTCGATTCCGGCCCGCGCCTCCATTCCCTAAAATACTGATATTTGTAGGATTTAAGGGCTTTTTTTAGTCCAAAGTGACATCAAGTTTGGCTGTATCCCTCTATGTTTGGGGTTGTTTGTCTTTATGCAAGACAAGGGGGAGGAGGTCTAGGGCGGAGTGGTGAGGTTAGTTTGATGGGTTCCATGTTCTCGTTCCATCTCTTAATAGCTTTAACCCTCAGTGAGTTGCGTTACTACAATAGCAAAAATTGATGTTGCGAAAATCATATAAAACAATTGACAAAATCTAAAAACTTCCGAGTTCTCTTTTAAATTTGGGTTTCTTACTTGCAGGCAGAAAATTTAAGATAACTTTTTCCCTAATAGTTAATTTTTCTGAAAATTCCCTATATCCCCTTTTACCTAGTGTATTCTAAAAAATGCATCTGATTTTTCTTGTCCAATTCAATGAACGAATGATCATGCATAACCTGTTCCCTAGATGAAGTAATCGATCTAGAAAAAAGGCGGAAAGGATTGGCTTTCCTAGTTCTCATACTCTAAGAAGTATAAAGTGAGCGATCAGAAGCCTAAGCCTATAATAAGCAAAAAATTTCTTCTTCTTGGATTTGTCGTACTGATAGAATTATCAGGGCATGGAATCTTAGGAAGCCTCTTCAAAGTACTGACCCAATGAATCGGTTTGATTGTCCTGACCTTTTGAGTGATCTAGGTCGCTTGGTTCCAGCCTGACTGATTCAATTCCAAGATCGATTCATCAAACATACCCAATTCACGATAACCGTTGGAGCGGGATAGGCGGGTGCGGAGGTTCGCTTAGTTCATTGTTTACTCGGTGTTGCCTAGAAGTATGGAATACAATCCACCGTTGACGGAAACGGCAACCGATGCCTGAGGTTCCGATCCAGCAATGCTTGTTCCGTCATTGCTCCAATAAGTGACATTGCCATCAGCATTGACGAGGGCAAACTTGAACAAGCCATTGCCTTTAAAGGCTTCGCCATTGACTGCGACCTGACCTGCATAATTGAGGACAGGTGGAACAGCATAGGCAATATAAACGGCTAAGGCTAGGAATGTGACAAATCCAACTATTCTTGTCATGAATTTCACTTTTGAATAATTGGCTTACTTTGTCAATGCATCAGGGGGAAGAGTGATGATTAACTGATCTTGCTCTCCATTTCAAAGGACAACTCAAAAACTTAGATCTTGTCCTTCAAAGCATTCAATTTGCGTTTAATCGTTGATCAATTATCGAAATGTAAGATTGTTGGAAACTTGACTGAATCATCCACACCCATTTCTACCTCGACTCCTGCGACTGCTTGCTTGATTCGTATTTCTAAAAACTTTGAACATTTTGCAGATGATATCATAGCTGATCTTGGTGCGACCCTGACCAAACGATTAGGACAGGAATACTTTTTACTAAAGTGCCACAACCCTAATACGATAACGAATTCCGATGCGGCTCGTTACATTAGGTGGAATCTAGTGATGGACCATGCCTGGCCTTGTCGGCCGGAAAAAATGAAGGATTTCATCGAGAAAGCGGCTCAAGCACTTTTTCAAAAATTTGGTGGATGTAATTTACAGGGCGTTTTTATAGGAGTTTTAGAGGCCAGTTCCACTCATAATCCATATAAGTCATTGGCGTCTAATCTTCGAGGGCGGACGCTTCAGTTATTCACGGACGAGTTGGCGGCTTTTAAAGAGGTTGAAGAACAGGAAGTCCGGTCCCCAAGCCTCTTCTGTCTAGTTGGAAAAGAAGGCCTTTATTGCGGAATACGCAGTCCTTTGCAGGCAAATGGTTTTTATCCTGGTGGAACCAAATTTATCAGTCAAAAAGCACCTCATACGATCAGTCGTGCTGGTGCGAAGATTGCAGAGGCATTGCATTACCTGAAGCTACATCAACCACTACCAGTCGAGGGAAGTCATTGGCTGGAATTGGGGGCCTGTCCGGGAGGGATGACATCCGAGCTGCTTGAACGAGGATACCGAGTAACCGCGATCGACCGAGCACCACTGGATGAGCGACTCAAAGGTCGAAAGGGTCTGAGTTTTAAGAAGGCAGATGTGGCACGCTACAATCCTGTCTTACAAACACAATTTGATAGTCTACTTTGTGATATGAATGGGGATGTACAAGTATCATTGAAGCAGGTGATCCGCTTGTCTGAAAACTTGCTACCTGGAGGTCTAATCCTATTTACTTTGAAAACCCACGGCGCTACCACTTTTAAAGAATGCAATTCTCTCTACCACGAAGCGATTAAAAGTGCGAATGCAGGTGGCTTAGAACAAATTGCCTGCACCCACCTGACTTATAACCGCCACGAATTTACCCTCTTTTTAAAGAAAACTAAATAGACGGATTGTCATAAGAATTGAAATCTTTGAAAATACTTTTTCGGAAGATTTTGTCGCTATCCTGAGATGAGCCTCAGAGAGAGGGTCGATCTCTAGAGATTGACTAATTTTGTGAAACCCAATTGCTGTTTGCAGAGTCCCATGAAAACCACATCTGGTGATTGTTGCTCCATACCAAGTTAGAATAGTAGTAGAACCAACCTTTTGAAGATTGATTGTAAACCCAGGGCCATTTGTACCAGTTCCATCCATCTAGATCTACCCTAGTTGACTGGTCCTTTTTTTCGGTAGGATCTGTTAAATCAGGGATTCCATCAAGATCTTCATCGTTTGTATCTGTCACCTCGATAAACCAATCGGTGAAGTCTGCCCAGGAAGTAGCAGGTTCACCATCGACTGCCTCGGCAAACCCTGAGTAGGTATTTCCATCACGGTCCATGGTGTTAATTGAAAGCTGAATCAATTCTCCATCTAGGCTAAGATTTATTTGCCCAAGATTTAGGCTTTCTGAATTTGAAAATGAATAGGTAGTGGAACCTGTTGCTGTGATTGCATTGCCTTTTGAATCAATAGTCGTGGCATTGATCGTGTATGTAGAATTATCATACTCTATTGTACCTTCGTAATATCCAGCGTACCATATCCCTTTTGCAGTCGCTGAGCCTAAACCAGGTAAGAAATAATTAAGAGCATAACTTCCATCACTGTCGCCCGCAGTTCTCGTGAATTTTCCGGTTAGGGTAGCATTAGTTGAATATGCGCCGGGCACGAGATAATGAACATCAGAAAATCCTGTAACATTTTCATTCGCGCTGAGGTTTTTCTGCAACCAATCAGGCACACCATTCCTATCACTATCTTTCAATGGAATAGAAATAGATACGGATCCATGTTCATTAATTCCATTGTAGCCATTAACTAAATAGTCAGTTACGTAGGTAGTAGGATTTGAACTAAGTGCCTTTAGTTCACCACTAATTAGATTTAAGTCATTAAGGGGGTAAGTTGTTTTACCATCATAAGTAGTAAAATATAAATAGTCCCCGAAGGAGGTGGATCCCACATCAAGAGAAACCTGTAAGCCATAAGCCTTTATTGATGCCGTTTTTTTCGCAAAGCTTGATGACCATATTAACAGCAAATGAAAGATTATAAGAAGAAATTTCAAAATTTTCATGTAATGTGATTATTTAGATAAGTACTGAATTAAGTAAATAAAAAACACTTATAGTAAAGGAAATATATAGCCCTCACAATCGATTCAAATTTTTCATCAAGAGAAATATAAGCAGGTGCACCTTGAAGAGAGTCGTCAATTTATCCTGTGCTTGGTTGACATGCTATTTTAAATATGAAGTATGTTTCATATTTCAACTTTTAACTGCAATCCCTTCTTTTATGAAAATTATTAAATTCAGTATTCTCGTGTTATTTTCCGTTTTTGTGGTTCCAATAGTTTGGGCGGACCGGTTAGTTCTCGTCAGTGCATCCTACGGTAAAAATATTCTCGCGATTACTGAAGCCAATGGTGATGTCATTTGGTCACATCAAACCGCCGGTCAGGCGAAAGGGCATGCCGGGCATCACGATGTGCATATGTTGCCCAATGGAAATATTCTTTTTCACGAGACCTGGCAGGATGTAAAGGAGGTCACTCTGGGTAAGAAAATTGTGATGGATTACGATTGTGCCACGGCCAACGGCAACGAGGGTAAGCATGTTCATGTCCATGCTTTTTCGCGGTTGGCTAATGGTGATACCCAAATTGTGGAAAGTGGAGTGGGGCGCGTTATCAATGTGGATGTATTTGGGAAATTAAAACATTCCTTTGACCTTAAGACAGGAGGTACACAAAATTCCCGTTGGGCACGTGCGACCCCCCAAGGCACTCTACTTGTCTGTTCCGAACAACCTGGTGTGGTTACTGAGTATGATGAAAATGGAAAAGTGGTTTGGGATTATTTAATTAATACACGGGTCTATGGTGCAATGCGTCTTAGGAATGGAAATACTCTGATTGCATCCGGAAGTGGAAACAGTGTGGTGGAGGTAACCCCTGATAAAAAAGTGGTTTGGGAAATTAAGGGGAAAGTTCCGGGTACAGATATTAATTTGAAATGGATGACTTGTCTTCAGGAAACAAAAAGTGGAAACTTTATCGTAGGTAACTGCCATGCTGGACCGGATAATCCACAGATCTTTGAAATTAGCCGAGAAAAGAAAGTCGTGTGGGAGTTTAATGAATTTGAACTCGTCGGTAATGGACTTGCCTGCTGGCAGGTGTTGGATGGGGAGGATGCAATAAGACTTCGTGAACAATTAGCTGAACTTCGCTAGGAAGAATTTCGCTATTTTAGGAGGGGAAAAAAAGAAAATTTATATATTTTTCGATATTTAGGCTAAATATTTGATTCTTATAACTTATAGTTAGATAGAACATTTGACTTAAGTTCTCAAAAGCAAAAATTAGTTTTTTATATATTTTTTAATAATTCCGTAAGAAAACAAAGTAACAGGGTATTTACATTGTATGTTTGAAGATATAATCGATAGAATTGGTACAAATTTAGGGCTCACTGCTGATGAAATCGCAAGTGAAGAATTCATAAATTCAAAATTAGTGAAATCCATTTGTGTTCAATTAGTTTATGGGGGTATCGTAGTTTTTGATTCAGAACGAGGCCTCGCTGCCACAACGGTTAACAGTATAGAATCACTATGTAGAAATAAAGAAGAACTGTTTAGTCGTAGCTAAAACTAAAATTTTTACAGTAGATACTCTTAACACCTGTTGGACGGTGCCCATTCTAAAAACTGTAAAGTAACTAGATACCGACGGAAAAAGTTATCCAATAAATCATTCCGAGGATTAAAAAATTTCCTATGATTTGTTTATAATCCCCGATCACAATGTGGGTGATGACTGCACCGATCATCGTTGCCATCAATAGGCATCCAGAAAAAAGCAGAAAGGAAAAAGATGAACCGGTGAAAACCAAGGGGAGGATGATGCCGATTCCACAAAATACTTCAATTAACGCGATTCCGCGAACAATTCGTGGACTGAAATATCTAACCCATAACATCCTGCGAGCTAGGGTATCAATAGGTTGGAAAAAACGAATGGTTCCCCCAACAGCAAAGACCAAAAATAAAATAATTTGGACCGTAGTGCTAAGGTATTGCATGAAATATGTAATTAAGTGGAGGGGGACAGTTGAGTGCACATGTAAGAGATTACAAGGCAGACACACAGCAACGAGAAGGATGGTAGCATTTTAGTGGCTTTGCTGTTTAAACGGATGTGGGTTATCAGAGCAGCGATCATTAGAACAGCAATGCCAGAAGCACCAAGTCTGGAAATCTCGAAATCGTCGTTCAATAACATGATGGCGAATGCAAATTTAAATATCCCAACGAGATCACGCAACCACTTGGGGAGATTGAAATGCTTGAATTCGTCTTTAATGTTATTGTAGCGAACGCCCCATACAAAAATAATGGAGCCAAAAACAAGGATGGACAAAACCTCGTGAAAGAAGGGCATAGACACAGGGAAATAAAAGATGTCAATAAATCCCAGATTTTCAGATAAACTTGTTGGACCAGATGCATCGGAGGATGATAGTAGAAAGGTTGGAAAGTATTTGTTTTCTAACATTCAATCATACTTTATTAAAATGTTGTTTCAGTAAATCGCAAAAAATGTGACAGATCAAATGGAGGAACTCTTTTTTCAAAAATAATGATTCTATGCAGAAACCCTATTTTTCACTAGGTTTGAAGTTTGCACCATTATTTTTAGCGGAAGTACAAAGGTGTGGAAACCCCGCATATATCGTAAATTCTGCTTGAAAGAATTATGCTTCAATCTAGGTTTTCTATTCTACCTATGAATACCTACTTAGAATACATCCAAGAGATCGAAGAACGCAGAGCACAGGGTTTAAGTCCTAAACCAATTGATGACTCTGTGTTGCTCGCCGAAATTATCAGTCAAATAAAAGATTCCGATCATGAACATAGGAAAGAATCAATCGACTTTTTTATCTACAATACGTTACCGGGCACAACTAGTGCCGCGGGAGAAAAAGCTGGTTTTCTAAAAGAGATTATTTTAGGTGAATATACAGTAGGCGAAATCACACCCACCTTTGCTTTCGAACTGCTCTCTCACATGAAAGGAGGACCTTCGATCGAAGTTCTCCTTGACCTGGCACTAGGAGATAATGAATCGATTGCACACGAAGCAGCCCAAGTACTTAAAACTCAAGTTTTTCTCTATGAAGCAGATACGGATCGACTTGAGAATGCCTACAAGGGAGGCAGTTCCATCGCCAAAGATATCATTGAAAGTTATGCTCAGGCAGAATTCTTCACCAACCTTCCCGAAGTTGATGAGGAGATCGAAGTAGTCACATATATTGCTGGAGAAGGAGACATCTCCACGGATTTACTTTCTCCAGGAAATCAGGCTCACTCACGTTCAGATCGTGAACTGCACGGAAAATGTCTGATCTCAGAAAAAGCCCAGGCAGAAATTACCGAACTCAAAAGTAAGCACCCCGATAAACGTGTAATGCTAATTGCAGAAAAAGGAACGATGGGCGTGGGTTCATCCAGAATGTCTGGAGTAAATAATGTGGCTCTGTGGACCGGGAAGCTTGCCAGTCCTTATGTCCCGTTTGTGAACTTTGCTCCCATTGTTGCTGGAACAAACGGGGTTTCTCCTATTTTCCTGACCACAGTGAGCGTGACCGGAGGCATCGGTATCGATCTCAATAATTGGGTTCGTAAAATGGATACAGAAGGTAATCCTGTTATGGATAGCAATGGCGATCCTGTACTGGAACAGACTTATTCAGTCGAAACCGGAAAAGTACTGACTATAAATACCGAGAAAAAGAAACTTTATGAAGGCGACAAGGAATTAACTGACATTTCCCCAGCCTTGACCCCGCAAAAAGTAGAGTTCATCAAGGCCGGTGGATCATATGCGATCGTTTTTGGTAAGAAGTTGCAGAGCTTTGCTTCGGCCGCATTAGGAATCGATATTCCTTTAGTGTACGCACCCGCCCGTGAAGTTTCCCATGAGGGACAGGGCTTAACTGCTGTCGAGAAGATCTTTAATAAAAATATGGTTGGTGTGAAAGAAGGCACCGTATTGCACGCCGGATCAGATGTTCGGGTAAAAGTAAATATCGTAGGTTCTCAGGATACGACAGGTCTAATGACTTCCCAGGAATTGGAAGCGATGGCAGCTACGATCATTTCTCCCACCGTTGATGGTGCGTACCAGTCAGGTTGCCATACCGCATCAGTTTGGGATAAAAAAGCTCAGGCAAATATACCCAAGTTAATGAAGTTTATGCATAACTTTGGACTGATTACTGCACGCGATCCTAAAGGTGAGTACCATGCGATGACTGATGTAATTCATAAAGTACTCAATGATTTAACAGTGGATGAGTGGGCAATTATTATTGGAGGGGATTCGCACACGAGGATGTCTAAGGGCGTGGCCTTTGGTGCCGATTCTGGGACAGTCGCTTTGGCCCTGGCCACAGGAGAAGCCACCATGCCGATTCCAGAATCTGTGAAGGTCACATTTAAAGGTGATCTCAAAAACCACATGGACTTTCGAGATGTGGTCCATGCTACCCAGTCCCAAATGCTTAAAGAATTCGGAGATAATGTATTTCAGGGAAGGATTATCGAAGTGCACATCGGTACCTTGCCGGCAGACCAAGCTTTCACTTTTACTGATTGGACTGCAGAAATGAAAGCAAAAGCATCAATTTGTATTTCCGAGGACGATACACTTGTTGAATCCCTCGAAATTGCTAAGAGCCGAATCCAGGTGATGATAGACAAGGGCATGGACAATCAAAAACAGGTTCTTCAGGGCTTGTACGATATTGCTGACAATAGAATCAAAGAAATCCGTGGAGGCGAGAAACCGGCTCTGACTCCTGATGCTAATGCTAAATACTTTGAAGAATTCGTGGTGGACTTGGATAAAATCAACGAACCCATGATCGCAGATCCGGATGTAAACAATGAGGATGTTTCCAAGAGATACACTCATGACACCATTCGCCCAGTATCTTTTTACGAAGGTACTAAAAAAGTAGATCTTGGTTTTGTGGGATCCTGTATGGTGCACAAAGGAGATCTTAAAATTGTCTCCCAAATGCTGAAAAATTTGGAGAAGGAAGCTGGTAAGGTGGAGTTTCAAGCACCACTGGTGGTCGCTGCACCTACTTACAATATCATCGACGAACTTAAAACTGAAGGTGATTGGAATATGTTAGAGAAATATTCCGGTTTCGTTTTTAACGATGACGCACCCAAGAATACAGCAAGGGAAGAGTACCAAAATATGATGTATCTGGAGCGTCCAGGTTGTAACCTTTGCATGGGTAATCAAGAAAAAGCTGCCCGTGGAGATACGGTGATGGCTACCTCCACCCGCCTTTTTCAGGGACGAGTCGTCGAAGATTCCGAGCGTAAAAAAGGAGAATCTTTGCTCGCATCCACTCCAGTGGTTGTACTTTCTGCAATCCTTGGGCGTATTCCAACCATGGACGAATATCAAACTGCGGTTGAGGGGATAAATCTTACGAAGTTTGCTCCTCCACTCAATGCAATGATCAATTAATTTGGAATCTCTTTCTTTTTAAAACAACGTCGTTGTGCGAACAGGGAGAAGTAAGTAGTTGTAAAATCTTACCTCTAGATTTTTGCGTTGTTATTAAGATAAAAATTTCTAGCCATTTCTCTATCCTAGCTCGCGAGAATAACATCCAGTAATGTCTGGCCAAACTTTTTCAGTTTTGATTCTCCGATGCCGTTAATTTCAAGCATCTCGTCCAAACTTTGGGGTTTCGCCTTTGCGAGTTCAATCAGAGTTTTGTCGTGAAAGATAACATAAGCAGGAACCCTTCGTGTCTTTGCCATTTTCTGCCTGGCAGATTTTAAATTTTCATAGAGAGATTTATCTTCATCAAGATCAAGTGCGACTTTGGTTCTTCTAGAGTTCTTCTTTTTGCTTTCTTTTGCCTTCTCTGTGATCTTACGGAAATGGATCGATTCCTTCTTTTTTAGAAATGCAAAGCCTTTATCCGTAATTTTGATTCCATTATGTTCATTTACATCTACCCGAAGCAGGTTACGGGAGACCAATTGTCGGAAAACATTTTGCCACTCGGGTTTACTTGATTCTTTTCCTATCCCAAAAGTACTCTGTTGGTCATGTCCAAAACGAATAATACGGTCATCTTCCTTTCCGATTAATACATCCACCACATATACCATCCCAAACCGTTGCCCTGTTCTATAAACCGCGGACAATGCCATTTGAGCAGGAATGGTACCATCAAATGTTTCGGGTTTTGCATCACAGGTGTCGCAATTTCCACACGGTTCTCCTGTATCGTCAAAATATTCCAGTAATACCTGCCTTCGACAAATCGCTGCTTCACATAAGCCAAGCAAAGCATTTAATTTTTGGTGCTCAATTCGCTTTTGGATCTCAGCGGCTTCTGAGTTTTCGATCCAGCTACGCTGCATCGCTGCATCATCCATCCCAAATATCATAAAGGCATTTGAGGGCAGTCCGTCACGTCCGGCACGCCCAGTCTCCTGATAGTAAGCCTCAATTGACTTGGGTATATTCATATGGGCAACATATCGTACATCCGGCTTATCAATCCCCATACCGAAAGCTATGGTGGCCACCATGATAATGTTATCTTCTCGCAAAAAAAGATCCTGATTTGCACTCCTTGCTTCGGCAGACATACCGGCATGATAGGGCAGGGCATTGATTCCCTTTTTCTGCAACCAGTCTGCCATATCATCTACTTTTTTTCGGGAGATGCAGTAAATAATACCACTGTCACCCGCATGATTATTCACGATGAAGTCATGCACTTGTTTTTTTGGATTATTTCTTTCCACAATGGAATAGTGAATGTTTGGCCGGTCGAAGCCTCCAATAAAAGTCTTTCCTTTTTCCAACTTTAAACGCTCAATGATGTCCTTACGAGTCGCTCGGTCCGCTGTGGCTGTCAGGGCGATCCGTGGAATACCCTTGAATCTTTCTGCGAGGAAAGAAAGTGCTGTATAATCTGGACGGAAGTCATGTCCCCACTGAGATACGCAATGAGCTTCATCGATAGCGAATAAGGCAATATTGACTGTATCTAGTAGATCAAGGAATTCAGGCATAACCAATCTTTCAGGAGCTACATAGAGTAAGTCTAATTGATTGCTTTCAAGCTTTTGCTTTACCTGAAAGACATTCGAGTGAGACATGCCTGAATTGATCGCACCAGCAGCGATTCCCCATTGGGCAAGTGCCGTTATCTGATCCTGCATCAGTGCAATTAATGGAGATACAATGACTCCCACCCCTTCACGGCAAAGAGCTGGTATTTGGTAGCATAGTGACTTTCCGCTTCCCGTAGGCATCAGTACAAAAGAACTACCCCCAGCAACTAGATGCTCTATTATCTCGGCCTGTTGTCCGCGGAATTGATCATACCCATATGTATGCTTTAAAATGCTAAGCGGATTTTTGGTTGCTGAGTACACGGTGAAAAGTGATGAGTGAAAAGAGTATCGAATCTGTTATGGTGGTGATTTAAGGAGGTTTTGAATAGTAAGCAGACGAGCACATACACTTTATGAAATGATGTCCCTATCTGCGGTCCGTCACACTAAGGTTAAAGAATTCCAACTTATTTAAATCACGACTTAATCCAATCATAACTTTTAAAAACCTATCGTTCATCCAGGTTGTGGTTATATTCAATGGTCCACAAATTTTCGTTCTTAGGTACTATGGATAAAAGGCTCAGTCTTGGGGGGGGGTACTGATGGAGTAAAAAATTACAGGAGTTCGTTTAGTAAAATAAGTTATTAGTGAAACCACAATAAATGTACCTAGAATTGTGAAGATAAAATTAGGTTTAAGAACCAAGTCGGGTTGGTCTTGGGCTTTTGCTGAATTTTCATAGTATGAAATTCTTGAATGATAATATGAAAGACTTCGCTGGACCATTTGCATTAGCAGTTACTGGTGCAAAAAAATCGTTTGGGAAAGTCGATGTACTCAAAGGGCTCGACCTTACTATTCAAAGTGGTGAGAGAGTCGCACTGATGGGACCTAGTGGTAGTGGGAAGTCTACACTGCTAAATTGCATCTGTGGGATTGAACCTTTGGATTCCGGGAACATCCAGGTTGGTGGAAAGGAATTATCTGACCTGAAGCGCACTGAATTAGAAAAAATAAGGAGAGAAAATATTGGTTATGTATTTCAATCATTTCATTTATTGCCCACATTAAACGCTTTTGAAAATGTTGAGTTTCCTGCTCAACTGGTTGGGATGCCTCGGGATCAACGGATTCAACGAGTGACGGATTTATTCAATGATGTGGGTTTGTCCCATCGCAAAGACCACTTGCCCGATGAGTTGAGTGGTGGGGAGCGGCAGCGGGTGGCGATAGCCCGTGCATTGGTGCACCGACCCCGGCTGATACTCGCTGATGAACCAACTGGAAGTTTGGATACAGAGTCAGGCGGGCAGGTGCTGGAATTACTGAAATCTCTATCCATAGAAATAGGAGTCGCTCTTCTTTTAGTTACGCACGATCATGAATCTACGCGGATATGTGACCGGGTAATTAGGATGAAGGATGGTTTCTTGATTTCTGACTAAGCAGATGTCACTCAGTTCCCGCTTTCAGCTTGTGTGGCTATTGCTCACAAAAATGACTTTTCGGCATTGGCGAAATAAGGCCGGGCATTACCTTCTTCTTATGGTCATTGTTGCGGTTGGAGTCGGGGCCTTCAATGGTATTCGACAGGCGAGTCGCTCAGCTTCAGCAAACTTTGGGCTTTTTAATCAGGCTGTTTCAGGCCAGAGCGATTTTTTGATCGAATCTCCTACTCAGCGGTTATTGGAAAAAGATTTGAAGCAATTAGCTCGGTTAGGGAAAAGTCCAGATTGGAATCTGGTTCCCGTGGTAGAGGGGTCAGTAACAGCCGTGGAGTTAATCAACGGGGCAAAAAAACAACTTCGTTTAATCGGCTTGGATTTGTTAGCTTTGGGCAATCTTCCAACTTTGACTCAGCAAAACCTCAAGTTTTCTGAAGAGAATGCTTCCTGGTACGACTGGTTGGGCAGTGATAATGAAGTGTGGGTTGGTCAGTCTCTGGCAGATTCGGTAGGAGTGACGGGAGGGGATACTATCTCATTTCTGGCAAGTGGACGGAAGGCGAAGATGAAAATACGGATGATTTTGGATGATCCAGATGGTAATCTACCAGACGATCTTGTGCTCGGTGATCTGCCTACGGTGCAGCACTTACTGAGCCGTTCCGGGGAGTTAAATCGAGTGGAGGTAGTCCTTACACAAGTGGACCGGAGGGAAGATAAACCATATCTCGCTGAAATCGAAGATCGTTTACGAAAAGAACTACCCAGGAATTTGATTTTATCTCCTACGGAAAATCGTGCGGCTGATCGTGCGGCCATGACGGCGGCCTTTCGACTTAATCTAACAATTCTTTCGCTCATCGCAATTTTGGTGGGTGCTTACCTCATACTACAGGCCTTGGATGCAGCGGTGGTCCGAAGGCGGGCGGAGATTGCCACCCTTCGTTCTTTGGGCGTTGGTGCATCTGTTCTTTTTAGCACTTTTCTATTGGAAGCTTTAGTTCTCGGATTATTGGGTTCGATTGCTGGGGTCGGGGTTGGTCAGGTTCTTGCCTTTGGTGCAGTGGGTATGTTGGCAGATACCGTTAATGCTCTTTATTTTGCCACTTCTGTTGAAGCCTTATCGGTAACTTCTTTGGATGTTATTGTGGGAGTAGGCTTGGGCGTGGCCTTTAGTTTGCTCGCTGGTTGGCTACCGGCCCGAGATGCCACTCAAACTCCACCTGCACAAATTCTCGCCAAGGGTGATTGGTCACCAGGCTTTTTTTGGCTACGAAAGCCTAAAGTCGGTCTGTGTTTGCTTGGACTCGGCGGGGTAGCGTTATGTTTTCCTCCTTTTATTATGGAAGCAGGTTCAAAAATGCCAGTCGGGGGGTTTGTTGCGGCAGGGTGCTGGATTTTAGGTTCAGCTCTATTGGCAGGGCATGGGTTGGTCTTATTGGCTGGATGGGTACGACCATTTTGTTCAGGACCAGTTTCCCGTCTTGCTTGCAGTCGTTTGTGGGATGGGTCGAGTCGTCACCGGTTGGCGGTTGCCGGGTTAGTTGTGGCGGTGAGCATGGTGACGGGCATGTTTCAAATGATCGAAAGCTTTCGTGATACGATTGAGGAATGGTTCGATGTTCGTTTTCAAGCCGATCTCTACATCTCTGAGAGTGGGGTAACTGGAGCAGGTAGTATCAACGGGATTGATCCAACGCTATTGGATGGGTTGTTAAGGCAACCCAATATTAAATACGCAGATATCATGCGGATTTGTTACGCTAAGCCTGCCAGAGGCGTGACGGTTTTAGCAGGAGTTGATATGAAGCACTGGAGTCAGGAAGCTCGACAGATATGGCTTAAAGAGCCTGGGACTTTACAATCTGTAAAGGGTACGGAGCCCGCGTTGGTAAGCGAAACCTTTGCTCGTCGATTTGGCGTTTTAGAGGGCGGCGTTGTAGAATTACAGACTCCTTCCGGAATGCAAAAGGTGTCTCCTTTTGGAATTTTTTGTGACTATGGAAATGAGTTTGGGATGGCGGCAATCTCCCAGTTGGAATGGATAAAATGGACAGGTTCCGAGCGTGCGGTGAATGTGAGTTTATATCTTGAGGACCGATCGAAATTAAAAGAAATGCGCGACCAGTTAAGGATCGCCTATCCTGGTTTAGATATCCGAAACGAACGGGAGCTTAGGGATGTAGCTTTGGGTATTTTTGAGCAGACCTTTCAGGCCACTCATGCACTCAGTTTGATCGGATTGGCAGTTGCCTTCGCAGGTTTACTTTTGGGATTGCTTTCGATTTTTGATGAGTCTACCCAAACATGGCAGACCTTGAAACATCTAGGCTTTTCTACTCAGCGTTTCATTTTGGCCGCGGGTTTAGAGGGAGCCGGGATTGGAGTAGCCGCGTGGGTTGTCGGTGCTATAACCGGGCTGGCTCTCGGGTGGTTGTTGGTCTTTGTAATTAATGTTCAATCTTTTGGATGGACCTTACTTTGGACGGTGCCTCTTGCAAATATTTTATGGTTTGGTGTGCTGTTAACCGTGGTTGGCTTCGTTTCTGGAATGATCTCGGCGAGCTATTGGAATTTTCGAAGAAGATGAAAATAATTTTTGGTTTCCTACTGATTTCTTGTTTAAACATTCATGCCGAGTGGATTGAGCCACCAACTCGTTCGAGTAAAGGGTTTCTTGTTCCGACTGCGGACTATATCCCTACATTTCCACAAGATCATGGTGCTCACCGAGGCTATGCGTTGGAATGGTGGTACTGGGTAGGGCATTTGGAAACGGTTAATGACGGGCAGAAATATGGATTTCAATCCACGGTTTTTAGGGTAGCCGGGGATCCAAAAAATTCGAAGGATTCAGAAACGGAAACTTTTGGCAGCCGACAGCTTTTCCTCGCACACTCTGCCCTGAGTGATCGATCCGAAAAAAAATACCTCCACCATGAACGAGTTCTTCGGGAGGGATGGCAAGCTCAAGCGAGTAAGGATACCTTGGGCTTGGAGGTTGCAGGGATTGAAGCCAGGATGCTTGTTGATGGGAAGGGGCACCACTTGACCACGCACTATCCAGGAGGGGGCAAGTTGGAACTTGAACTGATACCAGCCAAGCCTCTCGTGCGCTTTGGAGAACGGGGACTTAGTCGAAAAGGAGATGGAGCTGCCTCGGTGAGTTGGTATTGGTCGTACTCTCGCCTAAAAGCAACTGGAGTTTTATCTCACAATGGACAAGTGCAAAAGGTAAGAGGATTTGCATGGATGGACCATGAGATTTCCTCCAGTCAACTAGGTAAGGGACTAGCTGGATGGGATTGGACTTGTATGCAACTTGATGATGGAACGGAAGTGAAGGCTTATCGTTTACGTAAGGATGATGGATCTAGTGATCGTTGGTCTGCGGTGTATTGGATTGATGCAAAAGGTAAAACCCAGCATGTATATGCTGATCAATTTACTTGGGGAGAGGAAGGTGACTGGACCAGTCCTACCACTGGGCTTACTTACCCGACTTATATACGAATAAATGCTGATCACCCTACGAGGGGAAAACAGAGTTATCGTTTGCGACCAATTATTGATGATCAGGAATTTTATGGTAACCGGGCGGATAATGCCTACTGGGAGGGAGCGTGTGATGTAATAAGTCCGGATGATGAAGTGATCGGTCGTGCTTACCTTGAGCTTGCGGGTTACGGAGGTGGGCTTGGTGCCCGTCTAAATTAGGATATGTCTTGAATTAAATCCCAGGTATATTCTCTAATTCCTAATTGTTCCAAATCTTGACCTAAAAGTTAGTTTAGTTTTTTATGAAATAATGAAGGTATTTCATTTATTCTTACTACTCTCATTCGGATTTTTAGTAGTGGAAGGTAAGTCGGGTGTAAATGAGGTGAAATCTCTCAGGCATAAACAAAATGGCATGTTAAGAGTGATGAGTTTTAATATTCGCCTTGGAATCGCGAACGATGGCCCTAATCGATGGGATTTACGAAAAGAGTTGGTGGTCAAAACTATTCAAAAATTTAAACCTGACCTGCTTGGTTTGCAGGAAGTTTTTCCGATGCAGGAGAACTATTTGAGCGAAAGTTTGCCTGAGTATGAATACTACGGCAGAAGTCGTCTGGTGAATCCGGATGATGGGGAAGCGTGCTCGGTTATGTTTAAAAAAGACCGATTTTCAATGATTGAAAAATCTACATTTTGGTTGTCGGAAAATCAATATAGACCAGGGAGTAAAAGCTGGGATTCATCCTTGCCCAGAATCGTGAATGAAGTCTGCCTATTAGATAAGGTTAACCCAAAGAAAAAAATTCATTTTTTTAACACTCATTTTGATCATAAAGGAAAAATAGCCAGAGAGAAGTCTGCAAAAATTATCAAAAATAAAATCAATAAAATGAATGATGATTCCAGGGTAGTGATAACAGGTGATTTTAATTCAAGAGAAGATAGCACCCCGTACCAAACTTTGGTGGGAGGTAAACTAGTGGATACTTTTCGGCATACTCACCCGGTTCGTACGAATGAAGAAAGTACTATGACTTCCTGGAATGGTAGGCTTATCGGAAACCGTATAGATTGGATCTTATGCAGTACTACTTTTAATGTCCTAAAAGGATCGATTGATCGTACTCATGAGAACGGGCGATATCCGTCTGATCATTATCCTATTACTTCAATATTAGAATTTAAATGAATAATCACTTTCAATTTACGCTAGCTGCCCTGATTGTTATTTTAAACTTATCATCACAGGCAGGGCTTGCTCGCCCAGCACTTCCTAATGATGTGAGGTGGGTCCGGAATTCGACAGAATATAAAAGTTTATGCGATTATGTCTTCCGGAAAGCAGCGGAGAGCGTTCAGGTACAAATGGACCTATATGCATCCACCGGAAGTAAAGAAAAGAAGCAAGGTTTTGCAGCGGTGGTCGATTTAGATGAAACAGTTTTGGATAACAGTCTTTACCAGGTTGAAAGATGGAAAGCTGGACTGGGGTTCACTCAGGCCTCCTGGTCTTCTTGGGTTAAAAGAAAAGAGGCGAAACTAATCTCCGGGGCTAAAAGTTTTTTAGACACGGTAAGAAATGAGGGGGTGCAAATTGTTTTTTTAAGTAACCGTATGAATCAAAACTTAAAACCGACTCAGGAGAACTTACTGAAATTAGATGTCCTCAAACCAAAAGATATATTTTTACTTCGGCAAAATAAACTGGATACTAAAGAAAAAAGAAGAGCAGAGGTTTTGGAGGGTAGGGGACGAATGGAGAAGTTTGGTCCATTGAATGTAATTGTTTATCTAGGAGATCAAATGGGCGACTTTCCTCAGGAGCATTCTGCAGAGATAGGTAGAAAGTACTTCCTACTGCCCAACCCAATGTATGGTAAATGGTAAGATAACTGTCTGGATTATATTGATAAAGAATCCATGGGACTAGCTGAATAAGTAGTCACAAAGTGTATTTTTCGAAATATTAACTGAACTTGACCTAGCACACTAATCAATTTGGGATGATATGAATGCAAAATTTACTCCCTGCTCTTTGTTTCTCATTTCCGTTGATGTTATTTTCCTCCAATTGGTACAAGGGAAATACTCACGTTCACACGACTCTTTGCGGCCATGCTGACTCGACTCCAGAGTTTGTCGCTCAATGGTACCACGATCAGGGCTACAACTTCCTGGTTCTTAGTGAACATAATAAATTTATTGATCCTTCTACAGTGAAATTAAAAAGGGATGTTCGTACGGACTTTCTTCTTGTTCCTGGAGAAGAGGTCACAGCAGCTGTTCACAGCACTGCCATGAATATTAGTCGGCTGGTTCCTTGGCACCATAAAGACAAGAACCGTTCCAAGGTCATGCAGAATCATGTGGACGAAATTAGTAAAGCCGGGGGTGCAATGATCCTTAATCATCCTAATTTTGGTAGACGTATTCATTCCCATGAAATTCTTCCCGTGAAAAATCTTTACATGTTCGAACTGTATAATGCCCACCCAGGGGTGCATAGTTTTGGAAATGCTCATCGCCCGAATCTTGAACAGGTTTGGGACGCATTACTTGAGAAGGGTATGAAGATCTATGGGGTATCTTCTGACGATGCTCACAAGCTTCAAAAATGGGGAGAAAAAGAGAATAATCCAGGTCGTGGTTGGATCATGGTTAACTCTCATGAACTTACTTCAGATGCCATTACTCAATCGATGCTCCGTGGCGACTTTTATTCCTCTTCAGGGATTATGCTAGAAAAGCTCGTGCGTGGAGATAATCATATCGAGGTCTCAGTTGATAAAGATGAAACTGCCCGCGAATTAGAATCTGAATTTATCTTTGGCCGTCCCGTAAAAAAAGGTGTACCCGGAACCTTTATCGACTTTATTGGACCTGGCGGAGAGGTACTCAAAACAGTACAGGGAATCTCAGCATCTTTTGAAACTGAAGGTATCTACCTACGCACAAAAATTACTCTCCGAGTAAAAAAAGAAGATGGTTCACTTCGTGAATACTATGCTTGGACGCAACCAGTCTTTACGGATGGTAGGTAAAAATTCATTTTACCCTGAGGATTCCATTCATAGCCATCCAGTGTCCTGGGAAGGTGCAAAGGAAAGGATAGTCCCCGGGTTTCGTGGGTGCACGAAAATGTAAGGAGTGAACTTTTCCCGGGTCGATAACAGGCAAAACATGGAGAACTTCAGGTAAGTCGGGTGCATAATTTTTCTCCCCTGCACTGGGGTCACTTAACATTTTAAAAGAAGCATCCCCCACTTTTTTTGAAGCACCAGGTTTAATTACGACCAGGTTGTGAGGCATTGCGTCGATGTTGTTTAATTTTATAATAAGGGCTTCCTTGGGTTTGGCTTCGATTAAGGTCCTCGAATATTTTAGACCACTGACTGCATTTATCAGGACTTCTCTCGCTCCTTCGACGATCGTACCTGACCAATCCTTTCTCTTTCTGACCTGCTGACCTTCAACTCGCAAGGTAACAAAAGTTGGTTTACTGGGTTTCAATTCCGCAATTCCATCTCGCTTGAAGGCGGTATCTGGATACATGGGAGAGCAAAATAAATCAGTCTTGAATTCTGTGCCATCTTGATCCTTGAGGTGCATTCTCAGGTGAAGTTGCATTACTGGTTCCATCTTTGGTATTTCGACAAAGATAGATTTCCTATCGTTTAGTAAAGATACCGAACGAACCTGTAAAGGGTCGTGCCCGAGTATTTCTGGTTCTTGAACGGAAAATTCGGGCGATCCATAGCGTTTGGCATATTCGTAATTCCACATCTGAGCAAAGATGCGTTTAAGATTTGTCGATGTATCTGAATCAAGTTGGGTGGAGAAATCAATTCGTACTCCGTTCGCGTGAACCTTAAAGCTAGTGGGCTTTCGTACTTTTCCTCCAATGAATCTTATTCTATGCAGGCAGCCATCTTTGACTGAGTAATCTCCCCAGCCATCAAGACCAGCAACATATAACTGACCGTCTTGCGGGTGGAATTCTCCACGCATAATCCCGGCTAAGAAATTACCTGTTAATGGGACGATACCTCCCTGCGGACGGCTACTTGTATCATCTCGTAGGATCAAATAATGAGTGCCTGAACCATAACTCAACCCTACATGGGAGCCTTTAAACGGGCCCCATTTATCACTGGTGATTTCTTTCATTCCACCTGTTGAATTATCAATTCCCCTCGGAACAAAGCAAAGGGGCGGGGAAATGTTTTTCCCTCCCATTCCATACTCTTCTCCTTTATTTACCTCGATAATAGCAGAGGTAGGGGTCCATGTTCCTTCCTGTGGAGCAGCCCAGAAATAATCTTCAGTACCACCTACACCCATGCAATTTCGTACACCCGTTGCAATTTTTTCTGTTATTTTGTCGGCTCCGGTACGAAATACACTCGTCCATTGGATAAAATAAAAAGATTTATCCTTTGTGCGATGAAGTCCAAAGGTGTGAGTGTGACTACGGTCGAAGCCGCCAAAGTCATTCGCGTATTTTTCATAGTAGTCAACCTCTTCGTCGCCGTTTCTATCGTGCAGAATTGAAATCTGGCAGCGGTCGAGCACGAAGATTCCGTCCTGATCTATATGAATTCCGATTGGCTGATTAAATCCAGTGGCATATCTTTGCCATGAAACATCCTTCAAGTCGTTTGTAATCCCTTTTACCAACCAGATGTCTCCGGGGAGAGTGGCAACAAGGGCATTTCCATTCGGTAGGAATCCAATACTCGTGAGTTGCATAACAGTTTTGAATGGATTGTCATATGGAATGTGAAGAGTATCGATTGCGTAGTTTTCACCTTCTTTTATGTGCCCCAAGCTTCCCGGCACTTTCAACTGTGTATGCCATCTTTTTTGAATTTTTCTTTCTGAATTTAAATGGGCTAATACACCACTTTCTCCGCTCGGCTTATTACTCTTTGAGATTCGAATGATTATTCTGGCATCGACTTTTGCATTCTCAAAAATGAGTTCACCTTGATTCCAGTAGACCTTATCTACTCCTTGGGACATTACGATATTCATTTTTAGATTTGCATCTATTACCTTGTAGGGTAAGGACAGGCGCTCGGTTGCTTGGCGAATGTCAATTCTACGATAAAAAGCTTCTTTTGTTCCCCATGGTTCATCCTCGATCTTGACTGTCGCTATTCGGTACTCGAAAACAGTTCGCTTGCCATAACGTCGTAGACCCAAGTACTCGCCTCCACTCGGCATTTCTGCTTTAGCCTTCTTAAACCAAGTCTCACCCTGGATCGTTGCTCCTCTTGATGACCCCCAGCGAAAAGGCTGGAAGCCAATCCATCCATCTTGCCAAATAGCCCGGTAAGAAAGTGTCTGAGGATCGAAGCAAGTCGACAGAATATGTGGATCCCCTAATTTAACGCAGATTCCTTTTTCGATATTTAGTCCATTGGATTTAACCACATGTGAAAAATGTTCCCCGGTATCTCCATCATTCCACCTGCCATCGTTGTATCCATTTTGATTATGTTTCCCCCAATGCCCGTGGAGACCAGCATCAAGTCCGGGGAAAGCCGGGATTACTTTTGGCAGTTTACCCGGGTTAGCCATGTAATAGTCAGCCTGTCTTTGATAAAAGTCATATACTCGAGCCTCATTGACAGTTTCTCCGGCTAAGGTGTAGTTAGCTCTTCCCAAGGCAGGATCGACATAGGGATGCAGTTTGGGGTCGGCTACATTCAGCGGAGCAGACCAAATGAACTGAATTGTTAGTAGAGAGGTAAGGGCTAATGAAGTTTTTTTCACATGTAATATCCTGTTTGATTATACATTTTTCGCAATGTTCTAAGTATAAACTTATGAAGATTGTGTGACTCAATATCTACTCCTAAATAAGGTTCTTGATAGATGGAACCTTATTTACTTCTTTCGTTGGTACATTTGAGCAGCAGTTTGCTACCCAGGTGAGTGTGTTCGAATTACCAGGTTTTTAAAAATGGTGTTGTGCTGTTCTTTTGGTTGGGCCAAAACTTGTTCGAAGGCTTCAATTAAGCCAGCTTGGAGATCGATCAAGCGACGAGTAGGAAACTTTCTTACCAGAGGAAGTAATCGGCCTAAGAACCATGGGTTTTGAGAGAAAACATTGAGGGTAGTTTTATCTGAAGGGTTCGAGAAATGCTGCAGATACTTATTTCCAATTTTCGCGAGCTGGTCTTTACCTAACCTCTGGTTCGGGTCCAATTCTCCACCATCCACTAATACGCGTAACTGAATAAGTAACCGGTTGCGGTTTTGTAGAGTGGCTAGAAGTGGACGAGCGTCTTTACCTTGAAAAAAGTGACGATCGATCGCATCCAGTGCCCAGTCCAGTTTACCCGAAAAGAATGCTTCTGAGGCTTCAAAAAAATCGCCTTCACCAAAATCTGGAACTAGGTCGATTATCATTTGTTCGGTGATTTCCCCGCCATCAGTTCCAAGAAAAGATGCAAGCTTGCGGGTTTCCTCAACACCCATTCTTGGATGGGCACCGATTTTACCGGCTAAGTATTCAAGTGCTCCTTGGCTAAAACTGATTCCCATTTCACTGGCTGTATCTTCGACCAAACGACGAAATGCGACATCTTCCTTTTCGCTTTTGGCTACATCTTCATAGGTAGAATTTTTCTGTAACCATTTTACAAATGAATGATTACGATGAACCGGGCAGGCAGAGATGATGACTTTTGAATCACCAAGATTTTCTAAGAAAGGCTTGAATGCTTCGAGTGCATCTTTTGTACCCTGTGCTGCGCCTGTCTTTGTTTGATTTAAGAAGTTGGCTTCATTGATCCAAACTAGTTTCCCTCCTCCAAATAAGGATAGGGTTTCGCCTGCAGACTTAGCTTCCTGTAGAATACTTTCCACATCATCTACCCGGTCAGCGCGTCCATCTATGGTTTCTCTGGATAGGTCGTCAGGAAAATCACTGCAGAGATCTTCGTAAGTTTCCTTCGCTTTCTGCCGGACTAAATAATCATCATCTCCAAGGATGACGAGTAGAGATTCTTTCGCCATAAATCTGGGTCTATAACCAGTTTTTTAAATTTCGAACTGTCCGGATTCTGCAGCCGCAAAAACTTCTTCAAGTTTATATTTTCTGAGTTTTCGCAGCATCCAATCGAGAGCTGCTGTTGCAGCTCTTCTGCGGTTGGATGCACGATCTCCTCGAAGTTGTAGTTTCTTTGCCCAAACTCCAATAGGGGAGGCGTATCCAAGATAAATAGAACCAACTGGAAGGACCTGAGTTCCACCTGTTGGTCCGGCAAATCCAGTGACACTAAGACCATAATCTGCCCCATACTTTTCGCAGGCTCCCGTGGCCATAGCAATGGCAATTTCTTCACTCACTGCTCCATGTTGCTCGAGCATACTTTCAGGCACATCGAGCATCTGTACCTTAGCATCATTATGGTAGCAAACCGCACCTCCTTGAAATACTTTTGAAATTCCTGGAACTTCGGTAAAATGAGAGGATAATAGCCCTCCTGTACAAGATTCGGCAACTGCGAGGGTTTTATCAAGTGATCGTAATTCACGAAAGATAATTTCAGCCAGGGTACGTTCACCAAAACAGACAAAGTCATCTCCAAGTGCCTTGCGGCAATCCTCTCCAATCTGTTGCAAGCTTTCTTCAGATAAGACATCGGAATCTAAAGAACTCAGTCTAAGATCAACCATTCCTGCATGTGCACAATACCCGACAACTAATCCCTCCTTGTTGGCGAGAATATGCTGTACCTTCTCAGCCAAAGCAGATTCTCCAAGGCCCGCGGTACGAAGCTGTAAATAACAATCAATTTCTGGAAAGATTCCTTCTTGCTGAAGTTTAGGTACTACTAATTGTTCAAACATTGGGTGCATTTCTCGGGCTGGTCCCGGTAGCATCACTAAAATTTTGCCTTCTTTTTTCAGGTATATACCGGGTGCAGTCCCGTAGGGATTGGGCAAAATTTCAGAGGATGCAGGGCGGTAGCTTTGTCGTGTATTATTTTCAGGCATCGGACGTTCAAGAAGCCGGAATCTTTCCTTGATCGCATTTTCAATCTCTGGATCGTACACAAGTTCTTCTCCAAGAACTTCGGCAATTGTCTCGCGTGTTAGATCGTCACTTGTGGGGCCTAATCCACCTGTGGTGATCACCAAGTCGGATCGTTTCCAGCAATCTGCGAAAAATAAGCGAATATCTTCTACTTGGTCGCGGATAACTAAGTTGGCAGCGGGTTCGATGCCGTGATGGGCAAGCTGTCTTCCTAGATAGGTCAAATGAGCATTTTCCCGAATCCCGAGCAAGAGCTCATCGCCAAGAGTTATGGTTTCTACTCTAATAGAAGCAGTCATGATAAGTGTAAGGAGTTGGGCGGAGTGTATGGAATAGTTTGTGTTTTAAGCAAACTAAAGGTACTCAAGAATGCACTAATTGCCAATGCAAAATCAAATTGTTGAAATGCGAAAGGTTGCCCGCAACCTCCCCCAAGTCCCAGGAGTGTATCTGATGAAAGATCGCCTTGGGCAGGTCATATATGTGGGGAAAGCTAAAAATTTACGCAAACGTGTAACGAGTTATTTTCAAGGATCTCGTAAATTTATTTGGGCCCAGCCTAAGATTGGAGCAATGGTTGAGATGGTTCGTGAAATTTCCATCCATGAAACCCGTAATGAAACTGAAGCACTCCTTCTAGAAGGTAAGTTGATCAAGGAATACAGACCACGGTATAATACTGACTTTACCGATGATAAACAGTTCCTGATGGTACGGGTAGATATTCAGAATGAACTTCCCCGATTCAAGCTGTGCCGGAACCGGAAGGAAGATGGTGCCCATTATTATGGTCCGTTTGCACAGGCTGGAATGCTAAGATCCACCCTTTCTGAGATGCGAAAAAAATTTGGTATTTTATTAAATGATGCGAAGCCCGAAAAGTTGCCAGACGGTCAATGGCGCCTTTATGGAGATGCTCGAGCAGAGATTTTTGCCGGTCACAACGAAACTACCCCAGAGGAATATGGTAAAAGAGTTGAGGATGCCTGCTTATTTTTAGAGGGCAGAGCGAAAGGGTGGCTGGCTGAATTACGAGAAGAAATGCAAAAGCGTGCGGAAGCGATGGATTTTGAACGAGCTGCAGAATTGCGAGATTTGGCGGATTCGTTATCCAAGACGATCAAGAAAAACCGTAAATTTACTCGTGCCTGGCCCAAAGATGATTCTGGGGACTGGGGGGCTTTGGAAAAACTCGGAGAAAGTCTGGATCTTGTGCGTCCACCTCATACTATTGAATGTTTTGATATCTCCCATGTTTCTGGAACTTTTGTAGTTGCATCCATGGTCAGGTTTGTGGGAGGGAAACCCGATAAAAGAGGGTATCGAAGGTTTAAAATTAAAAGTTTTATTGGAAACGATGATTTCCGGGCGATGGAAGAAGTGGTTGGTCGGAGGTATAGCCGATTATTGGAGGAAGGGCAGAGCTTTCCCGAACTTGTGGTTATTGATGGCGGCTTGGGCCAAGTAATGTCATCGATGAAAGCATTTGCAGAAATGGAAGCGGATCCTCCTCCCTTGATCGGCTTGGCTAAGCGGGAGGAAACGATTGTTTTCCATGATGATCGTGGAGAACTAAAGTTAAAGGCCAGTGATCCTGGTCTTCGTTTACTTCAACGGGTGCGTGATGAAGCTCACCGTTTTGCTAATCGATTTAATGCAGATCTTAGAAGTAAAAAAATTAAGGAATCCATACTGGATGATTTTCCAGGTTTAGGCAAAGTTCGGCGTGCTGTTCTTCTAGAAAAATTTGGGTCTATTGAAAAGATGCGAAAAGCCACTTTGGAAGAGTTATCAGCAGTCGAAGGTTTCGGAGTAAAAATGGCTGGGCGGTTGTTCGATTTTTTAAAAACGGGTAAAACGGAATGAGACTTTTTATCTTGGGTTTAATTTTTTCTTTGCTTGGTCAATTCTTGCACGGGGAAGATTGGCCGGGGTGGCGAGGCACGAAGGGTAATGGTACTTGGCGAGGCCCAGGTTTAGCGAAGAATTTACCCGAAGAAGGGCTTCGCAAGGTTTGGGGAATTGGGGTGAATCCAGGATACTCGGGAGTCACCTCCTCCAATGGGCGGGTATTCTTAATGGATCGTCCGGATAAGGAAAATGGAAAAGAGAGAGAGCGAGTCATCTGTATTGACCAAATTACAGGTATCAAAATTTGGGAGTTTGTATACGAAGCGAAATACCAAAGCCTTGACTATGGAAAGGGACCTAGGGCATCGATTACCATTTTCGAAAACTATGGCTATGGACTTGGTGCGATGGGGCATGCATTTTGTTTAGACCTAAAATTAGGAAAATTAATTTGGTTTAGAAATCTTCTTGTCGAGGAGAATGGTACTTCTCCTATCTGGGGTTTTTCCGCATCACCAAAAATTTTGGATGATACTGTACTCTATCATGTAGGTGGGGGAATGAGTGGTAACTTGTTGGCCCTCGATCTCAAGAGCGGAAAAACTAAATGGTCGGTGGGAGAGGATGAAAAAGCAGGCTATGCTCAGCCCCTTTTGGTTTCAATAGGCAATACCAAACAATTAATCTGCTGGGGACCTACAAAAATCATGGGCTTACCCATTGGAGGAGGGGAGGAAATTTGGAATTTTCCATATGAAGTGAAGTATGGAGTATCTATTGCAAAGCCTATTTTTGAAGAAGGCATCGTATTAGTTTGTGGTTACTGGAATGGATCTCGTGCAATTCAAGTTTTCAATAATGGAAAAGGAGCAAAATTAATATGGGCAGAAGAGGAAAAATTAAGAGGATTAATGGCTCAGCCACTTTACCGAGAGGGAATAATTTATTTATTGGATCGTACGTACGGACTTACCGCTTTTAGATTACAGACAGGGGAGATTCTTTGGAGGGATGAGCATAAATTAACTCTTGCTGGGCGTAATCCACATGCGACCCTGATCTGGTCGAATCAGGAGGCAGGAGACGCACTTTCGTTAAATGCTGAGGGAGAGCTAGTCTATCTAAATTTAAATACGGACGGATGCATGGAATATTGGCGAGACCAAGTTTGTGGAAAAACATGGGCCCATCCGGCTTATTCTGGTAACCAAGTTATCGTTCGGGATGATCGTTCCCTTAGTTGTTGGGAATTACCCCTTCAATAGTTTAGATAAGGGGCTTCAGTAATCTCGATTGGGTGGGATCCGTTTAAATAATTCCTTTTGTGTAAATGGTTTTTCGACAGGCAGGCGTTTGATCCATTCATTGCCAATTATCTTACTGTAATCATTTGCATGTTCAATCATGGTTGTATTGAAGTCAAACTGCCGAGCTGCTGCGAAGGACCAATTACCATCACTGTAGTTATGCCTCACTTCAATCAGCGACTTTATTTGAATAATGGCATCATATCCCTGGGCAAAGTCTGATTCCTCCTGATATTGAAACTCAGTCCAGTTTAATGGGAAAATTACATTTGCAGAATAGGTCTGTGTGGTCGCATTTTCCTCGATAACTTTGATTACTAAGTCCTCCGCAGATTTCTTAAATAATGGATTTACTTGGTGCCATGAATCAAGAAAATCGATAAGGTAAATCTGGAATTTTTCTTTTGGGCTAAGTTCAGGGATTTCTCGAGTACAACATACGAGAATCAGAGGAATGATAAGAATAAATAACTTGATATGTATCGACTTGGAAGTGTTCATTTTTGCAATTTACTATCATTCATGGCCACGGCTTCCGATTCAATTCTTTTCGTAATTTCTGAATTTATTTTTACCTCTTAAATTCCTTACTTTGTAAGGCATATTTATTGCTTGCGAGGATTTGATACTGGAAGGCAGTTATTATTCTCATTTTGCTTTGAGGATCCTCTTTAATTTCCTGGCTCAAGGGATACATGGTCAGGATGTCTTGATGATGTTTTCATTGATGAATATTTGAATGTCAATTTTCTGCAAAATTCGAGTTTGCAGGGATTATTTAAGTTTGCTAAGCAAATAGGCTTGGACAACTTTTGCGACAAGTCTCTGGTTGAAAATATTAGTTATTTTTCTGTGGATGGAAAATGCATCAATCTTGTGTCTAATGGAAATGGGAATGTAAATGATACTTTCGTTGCCACCCTCGAGAATAGAGGGAGCTTGGGAAAGTACACTCTCCAAAGAATCAATCATTTGGTGTTTACAAATCCGCCACAATTGATGGAAAACTTCTCGAGGGTATCCAGGCATCTGCAGGCAAAACCCGGGCGTCGTTGTTTACGGGTTATCCCTGCCAAAGATGGGCAATTTTTTCACCTCGATGAAGATGGGAATTACTGGAGATTGATGGAATACATTGAGCAAGTAAAATGCTTGGAGGTTCCTCAAAACCGAAAGCAAGCCTATGAAGCTGCGTTTACATTTGGTCAATTCCAGGCAGATTTACTGGACCTGCCGGGGGCTCGTCTGATTGAAACAATACCTGATTTTCATAACACGAAGAAACGGTTTGAGACTTTTTCCGAAAGCCTTAGGGAGAATTCTCACAACCGAGCCAAGGAAGCGATTGAGTGGATTGATTTTGTAAGGAAACGTGAACCTTTATGTGAAATCTTGAAGGTTGAAGAACTTCCTGTTCGAGTGGTTCATAATGATACCAAATTGAACAATGTCTTATTGGATGCAGATTCAGATAAAGGAGTTTGTGCGATTGATTTGGATACGGTGATGCCAGGGTGTGTGCTTCATGATTTTGGGGACTTGGTTAGAACCGCAGCATGCCCGGTTTCTGAAGATGAAATGGACCTTACAAAAGTTACTTTTCTTACTGACACATATAAAGCTATCCTGGATGGCTACTATCAATCGACTCATCAATTTTTAGAGGATAATGAAATTGCCGGACTAGCCAAAGCTCCCCTGGTGATTACATTTGAGTTAGGTGTTCGCTTTTTAACTGATTATCTCACAGGAGATACCTATTTTAAAGTTAATTACCCGGAGCATAATCTTAACCGAGCTAAAGTACAATTTCAGTTACTACGTTCGATGGAGGAGCATCAACGCTTGATGGAGGAAACAGTTGCCAGTGTTTGCCAACCAAGAGGGCGACTTCTTACCACCTAGTACGATCTGATTTCTTCATTAAGTTACTCTTGTTTAACAGCTTGCATTTATTAAACTTAAGGGTTCCGTAGATAATCTATGAGTGGCATTGAAATTGCTTTAGTAAGCTAATGCCAAACCAATCTTTTCCATTTTACTTGGAAAGACATGCCACTCGCTTGTCCGCATCCATGGATTTGCCTCCTCCCAATTCTGGGCGGACTTTTTTGCGTCTGATGCGTTTTCCAAAAAACGGGAGATTCACTATTTTGGATCTGACGACTTACGGCCAAAAGTTCGAACTTTTAATCACCCGTTTTTTAAAGCCATTGCGGGAAGAAATTTTAAAAGGATTTAATTCTGGAGATGAGGAACTTTCACACATAACAAGTTGGCCGATTGAAATTTCTTCGATGCGAATGGGTTTTGACGATGCCTTAGCGTTTGCATTGCAAACTGAGGACTATGAAAACTTTGAGGATGGGATCTCAGAATCAGTGGATGTAGATCACTATTTTTTGTTTTTTACAGATTCCAATGAATTTGTATGCAAGGCGGTATCTAATCCGGTAAGAGACCCTCGTTTTGAGAACTGGACAAGAGTAATTAATCGATCGTATGGGTTAGAATTATCACCACCGCGTAGACTCATGTATGAGACTGCGGTGGAGAAAACTTTGTAGTAGCTGCCCGAAGGTTAGACATCGCTGTAAAGTTAGGAACAAATTTACTGTTTCAGTTCTAAGGATGATGAAAGGTGCCAAAAAAATATTGTTTGGATGCTTACTTTTTGGATTTTGCTGGTTCTCTTATCCAGTCATTCGAGTAACTTTCTTTTATTTTTCAGATCCTATTGTTGAATCTGTCTATACATTAAATGGGAAGGAGGTGGATGATGCGAGTGGAGTCAATCAAACAAAACATGGAGGAGTAATTTCTTTGGTAGCTGATTTAAATAAATCGACCCACATGTTACGGGAAGCTCTTAAGCGAGCTGATTCAGAAGGCTTGAAACTGATGCCCATGGGAGCAAGGCATTCAATGGGAAAGCAGGCTTTCGTACAAAATGCGATATTGTTGGATACGCTGAAAATGAATGGTATGTCGATGGATGGAGATTTCCTCCGGGTTCAGGCTGGTGCCCGATGGTTTGAAGTAATCGAATTTTTAGCTCAAAAAATGATGACGGTGGAGATTATGCAGAGTAACTCTGATTTCTCCGTCGGAGGGACTTTGAGCGTTAATGCACACGGATGGCAACCAGGTCGACCTCCAGTCTCTTCGAGTGTTGAAAAACTCTCAGTCATGAAAGTTGATGGAGAAATTGTTATGTGTTCAAGAGAAGTGAATGAAGAGCTTTTCCGACATACACTGGGTGGATATGGTTTGTTTGGAATCATTCTAGAGGCATGGATTTCGCCTGTACCGAATAAAGTTTTACGATCAATGAGCAAAGAGATTAAGGCAGATGAATTCGCCAGTGTGTGGGATGAAATTACGGTGACTGGAGCTGAACTTGCCTATGGAAGGTTATCCGTGTCACCAGGATCTTTTTTTGAAACGGTTTGGCTAAGTACTTTCTGGCCAGAAGGAGAGGAGGTTGCTCGCAATCCTAAATCTTATGAAATAGATCGTAAGGCACGCTTATCGCGAGCTATCTTTCGTGCTTCTTTAGGAAGTAATCGGGGAAAGAGCTTCCGCCATTGGATGGAAAGGTCTTTTGGTGGTGAGTTAAGTGGAACATCGGCACGCTCCCGACTACTAAGTGAACCGGCAAAAGTATTTGGCAATCACGATCCTCAAAAACGTGATGTTCTTTTAGAATTTTTTATTCCTAAGGCAAGGTTTGGGTCTTACGTCAGGCAGGCTGCCTCCATTATATCGGATCAATATGACAACTTACTCAATGTAACAGTTAGGGAAATCGCCAAAGATATGGACACCGCGCTTCCCTACGCTCGGCAGGATATGTTTGGACTAGTTATGCTTTTTACTGTGGACAAGGAAGAATCCGCTGAGTTTGGTCTTTCGATAATGGCAAGTAAGCTCATCGAACTTTCCCATGAAATGGACGGTAGCTTTTACTTACCATACCGAAACTTTGCTGATCCTGAGCAGATTAAGAAATGTTATCCCAATTTTTCGGCCTTTTTAATCAAAAAGAAAGAGTTTGATCCCAAAGAAATTCTATTTAGTGGATTTTATAACAAGTATCGTTAAAACCATAGTCTGATACTTGAGCCCACTGTCCAACCACGAAACTGGTTGGTACCGGCTGATTTAAGTTCATCGTGTTGAATACCACTTATTATTTTTAAGTTTTCACCGCACAGATAGTAGTTGATACCCAAATAGAGAGCCTGGTGTTCATCGCCTCGGCCATTATTGACATCGAGTACCGAGTCACGTTTACCAGAAATAGAAACATATCGACTGTTGAGCTTGAGACCTTCTGACCGGTCAGCTTTTTGGTATAAATATCTACCCACTAACTTTAGTTTATCATCCTTTATCCAATACATCGGCATAAGAATAATTCCTCCGAAATCACCTTCTCGGTTAACAGATACTTGATCACCATTACTACCCCAGGCAAGAGTGCTATGCAGAGCCCAAGGTCCATTTCCCACCCGATTAACCAAGCTAAGTGCCCAATCATTACCACCTGCAAGACGATCTTCCCCTGCTATACCTTCCTGTTTGTAATAGGATATCCAATATTCAAGTAATTCAAATGAGCTACCGGCAGAAAAGTCACCCAACCAGGAGCCGTAGTACACCTTACTGTCTTCCCACCCGCCAATATAGTCATCATAGGAGCCTGAGAAAACAGCAGTATCAAAGGTATGCTTTCCAGCGGTCCATTTAACCCACGCTGCTAAAGGGTTTCCCTTTTCTTTATCGTACAGCCACAACTTGTTTGAAAATGAAGAGCGTTCCAAGCAATTTATCATTGTCGAAGATCTTTGCCACTCATCAGCCATTCGACCTGTTCTCCTTCCATATCCAAATGTCATGGAATCCACTCCCTCGAAGTCCCAAAATTTGTCTGCATCAAATGTAATATTTGCTGCCCGAAAAGTTTCATGCCCCCATTGGCGGTAATCTCCTGGATAGCCATGACGGTCGTTGGATAATTGACTGACCACTTTGAATTTCCAATAAGTCCCAAAGTTTCCTGAAAGCCCCATCCAAAAACGACGAAACTCCTCAAATGAATCATCAAAGT
>JAOFOL010000060.1 GCA_028042835.1 Opitutales bacterium
CCACGACCAGTATATGAGAGCAATAAACAGCAACTAATGAGTAAGAAAAATAAATACAAACCCTCAACCAAGGGATTATTGTTTTTATTGTTAGTTATTATTGTTTACTTCATCTTTAATTTCTTCCAACAGCAATTCCAAACAGAAGCTGTTACAACGGTTGTAAAAAAAGGCTCAATCAGAGACTCTGTAAGTGGTAATGTAAGAGTGCTGGCAGGTCTTAGTTTTCAATTAAGGTCAGAAACTCAGTCTGCAATTATTTATGCTGCATTAATTCCATATGGTAAACCTATTCAAGTAGAGCAAAACCAAACCATTTTCTTAATGGATACAGTTGATCTTAATAGAAGCCTGAATCAAACATTATTAAGAAAACAGTCTCATGATAAAAGGTTGAAAGTAGGTTCATCCATTGCTCTACAACTAGAAGTAGAGGAAAAAAATCTCAAAGCTTACAAAACCCTTCATCTGGAGAATGGTAAAGACATCGCAAGCTTTGAACTAGAAAAAAAAGTAAGCTTAGTTGAACGCCTGCGAAAAAGTTTTGAAATTGAGCTGATAAGCAACGATGAGACCTCAGCCTCATTCAAACTAGAAATAGAAAGACTAAAGGATGAACTAGCTAAAAGAATGATACTTAGCCCAATTTCAGGTAGCATGGTTTCTTCAAATGTAAAAAAAGGAGACACCATCTTTGGGGGACAAATATTGGGAGAGATACAATCAAATGACAGAATACTGGAAGTCACTTTAAATGAAGAAGATTTTGCCGGGGTAGAGGAAGGTCAAAATGTAGGCCTCACATTATTCTCATTCGGTAACCAAGTCTTTGAAGGTACTGTTTCTCGTTTGTCCGCTAAAGTTGATTCTCACACCGGGAGAAGAAAACTTTTTGTTAATTTAAAGAGTCAACATGACTTACCTGTTGGTGCCTCTGGTCGTGCTGAAATAATAAAAGTAGAGAAAGAAAATGTACTAATTCTTCCTACTAAAGCATTACTCGGTAATGCTGTATTTGCTGTCAAAGATGGAGAAGTACGAAAAGTAAATCTCCAGATCGGGGCAAAAAACCTGGAGTATGTCGAAGTGATTAAGGGATTGAAGGAAAATGACAGAGTTGTTGCTGAAACCCCTCATCTATTTTACGATGGTCAAAGCGTGTCTGCAACAGAGCTAAAGTAGTCTTTAACTTTCGCCAGTGAAGCTATTGAACCTCGAACTTGCTTGGAAGTATGTAATTGGGCGAAGGCGTGCCATGACCATGAGCTTATTTGGTATTGTTCTTGGCATTGCATTCTTTGTTGTCACACAGGCACAAACATCTGGTTTTGAAGCTTTTTTTGTGAAGACAATTCTTGGAACGAATGGGGCAATCAAGATATCGGATCGTTTTCAAGATATGGATGGTACTGTCAGTGTATCTTCAGTAAATGGAAAAACTCGTTTTCATTTAAACTCGAGAGAAAATGCTAGGTATATAGAAGGCATTTCCAATCCTAGACTTCTTCGAAAAGCTCTGAATCAATTTCCTCAAATAACTGGAATATCTGAAATTCTAGAAGGGACAGGTTCCTTAAGTGGAATTTCCAGGTCTCAATCTATTGAAATTCATGGAATCAAAATTAAAGATCACATCATGGTTTCTGACCTTGAAGATCAAATAATTAGAGGAGAATTGAATGAATTTAATTTGAACCCCATGAGTATATTAGTCGGTAGTCGTATCGCACAGCGATTAATGCTAAAAATTGGTGACCGAGTTACTCTAAATGGTGGAACAGGTAATTTACAGCTACGCGTTGCAGGTTTATTCGAAACTGGGGTGAGCCAAATTGATAAGCATCGTGCTTATTTACATCTTAACACAGCGAAAGCCTTTTTAGGAAAACGATTTTCTGGTTCAATTCTCCAACTCTCTGTTAAAGATCCAACAAGAGCACCTCAAATTTCAGCTCAAATCCAAGAAACAATTAATCATAGAACTGTCAGTTGGCAGGAACGTGAAAGAGTGTGGTTAGATGTATTTAAAGCATTAAGAATTTCATCAGCTATAACAGTATCAAGTATACTACTTCTTTCTGGGCTTGGTATATTTAATGTATTTGCAATCATGGTAATCGAGAAAACTCGAGATATTGCAATCCTTCGCTCGATGGGTTTTAAACCATTTGATGCATCTGCAGTTTTTTTATGGCAAGGAGCTATTGTTCTAACTGTTGGCATTACATTGGGAATAATAGTTGGTTTGTTATCTACCTATGCAATATCACAAATTCCTTTAAGAATTCGTGGTATATTCTCAACCGATAGCTTTATGGTTAATTGGGATTCATCTCACTACTATTCAGCAATATTGATAGCCATTGTTTTTGTTTCGATTGCCAGTTGGATACCTGCAAGGCGTGCTGCTCGCATTGAACCAGCTAAAATAATTAGGGAAACTTTGTAAATGAGTATCCAATATCGGAAAAAAGCATTACTTGAGGCAAAGAATTTACATCATTCTTTTGTTGAAGGGGAAACAATCACAAAAGTATTAAAAGGCGTATCTCTTGAAATTAGGGCAGGGGAGACTACTGCAATTTCAGGACCCTCAGGTTGTGGAAAAAGTACATTATTATATTTATTGGGATTATTAGACCGGCCAGATACTGGAGAAATTTTTCTTCATGGTAAAGAAGTCTCTCAAACTGATGACAGTACTCGAACTAACTTAAGAAACCATTCTATTGGTTTTGTTTTTCAATTTCATTTTCTAATAAAAGAACTTTCAGTAATTGAAAATGTAGCATTACCCATCCGTAAAGCTGGCATATCAAAAGAAATAGCGAAATCAAGAGCACTTACTGCACTTACAAGACTGGGAATGGAAAGCAAAGCCAATCGTTTCGCCAACAAGCTATCTGGAGGTGAACAACAAAGAGTTGCTATTGCACGGGCGATCGCAAATTCACCATCCCTTATTTTAGCTGATGAGCCAACAGGTAATTTAGATAGTGCTAATTCAGAGAACGTGTTTACTTTACTCGATAATCTTGCACGACAAGAAAACCTTGGAGTTTTACTTGTAACGCATAATCCAGAACTTGCACAAAGATGCTCGAAAAAGATTAATATTCGTGATGGTTTGATTATTTAAGATTAGATCTCGTTTTTCTGATGATATCATATGCGAGATTAATCTTTGCCAATTCTGCATTTGCAAAATTGGTAAACTCGTCAGGTAAATCTTTGCTCTTCAATTTATCTGGATGAAAATTAGCTGCTTTTCGATGATATGCTTTCTTAATTGCTACATCTGTTGCACTTACTTCTAAATCAAATAGTTGGAATGCTTCTTCTAATGAAAAAGTACTTGAATACCCATCTTGATGAGGAGGTGAATAACCGTTTTTCAACCAAGCATTAATTATACTCAAATCAATTTTCAAACGCTCTGCAGCACGCATAAGATAACGTAATTGTAATTCGTTGGGTTTTCCTGAGTTTGAATTCGCAATCTCAAATAATCCACCAATAAATGACAAACTGATTGCTTGATCATAATTGATCAAGCAAGCTGCTTCTTTCAAATCTAAATCTATTGAACGATTATTGGTTTTGGCTTTACGAAAAATATTTTTAGCGAATTTTCTGGTTTCCTCATTTAAATTCATTCTTCGCATTATATTTTCCGTAGCTTCAATTTCTTTAACCGAAATGCTACCGTCGGCCTTTGCAATCTTAGCTGCACAAGAGAAAAAGTACGCAAAGTAAAGTATCCTGGCTTTCTTTTCACTTTGAGGGGTTGGATCATCGTCATCATAAAGATGACCTATGGCAGCACCAGCCAAAGCACCAATAGGCCCTCCCAACATTCCAACGCCGGTCCCTATAAGTTTACCCCACCAATTCATTATAATACAGTACCTAAAATCTGTTTTTTTTTAAAGAATTTTGATATCCTAAAAACAAACTATAAAGAGTTAACTTCATTCAGTTAAATATGAAACTTGACTATGTTCTTCTGTGGGGCTCAGGGTTTGGACCAATTGGACGACCTGTATTTGGAATAACCTGAACACAACGGTCATCCCATAACTCTATCATATCCATATCTTTGGCATTTGTGATCTCAAGTTCCGGAAGTCCTTGATTCTTCAGCCATTGACGAATTGGAGGAATTGCTAGGTCAGGATTTTGAGCACGAGCTGTCACAATTTTCACCCTATATCCCATATCTATCCAGATTCTAAGACGCTTCATCATCATAGGAACAGGTTTACCGATGTATTCAAAGCCTCGCCAAGGTTCTGCTTCGGCCAAGGTTCCATCCAAATCAACTCCAATCCATTGTGCGGATTCTACTTCTTCTCCAAACTTATTTTCATCTGTCATTGGTAAACCTTTGGTGTGGGGAACGGAAACATCTAAATGAGTACCTAAAAGCTTTTCTAAAAGGGTTTTAAACATAAAAAAGAAATTTCATCTAACCTTGCACAGAGAAAATTTTCGAGCAAGATCAATTACGACATATGGTTTATAGTAACGCCAATCTATCAAATTATTTTACTTTAGATGGTTTACCTTGGCTATTTTGTGCCTGGATTTGTATCTATATTTTTAGACCTTTCGCCACTTTCATACATGAACTAGGACATGCATTTATTGCTTGGATTCTAACAAAAGAACAAATTCAACTTAAAGTAGGCTACGGTAAACAGTTCTTCTCATGCAGAATAAACAGAATTAAAATTTATTTTTCATTACATAATATGGTTATAGGATCCACCGGGTTTTGTGATTCAAATCTCTCTCCTCTGAAAACTATTATTATACTACTAGCAGGGCCTCTTTTTTCTGCAAGCGCTGCTTACTTAGGGATATTTTTGAATTCGCAAATACATCCAAATATCTTACTGGATGCGATATCTGTCGGATGGATATGCTCCCATGGCTTATGCTTTATAAGGAATTTAATCCCCTTATATTTAGAGGGGAGGCAGGGAGATCAAAACAAAGTACCCAGTGATGGACTACAAATTTACAAAATCCTCAAAGAATCTTTTAAGTGATTTTCAAGAAGCAGATTGTTGATCATAAAGCTTTCGATAAGTAGGGCATTTCTCGTAAACAACATCGTGAGAACCATCCGCAATAATACTTCCTGCTTCCATGACCAAAATTCGATCAGCCAAACGTATTGAACTAAAGCGATGAGCTATCATAATCGTAGTTTTTCCAACAATCAGGTTTTTCATTGCGTCTTGAATTTTCTCCTCATTTTCAGAATCAAGTGCTGAGGTTGCTTCGTCCAAGATTAAGATTGGTGAATTTCGAAAGAAGGCTCGTGCAAGTGCCAATCGTTGGAGTTGTCCGCCTGAGATTCGACTGGCCCGTTCTCCAAGCCTTTCATCGAATTGCCGAGGTAATTGCATAATAAAATCAATGGCGTTCGATGCGTGAGCAGAGTCTGAAATTGATTGATTAGTATATTTAGATTTCCCAACTTCGATATTCTGCTTCACCGTCATATCAAAAAGAAATGGTTTTTGTGGTACCAGTGCAATTGCTTCCCTCAAGTCTTTGAGTCCGAATTCTTTTATGTCTACACCATCTAAAAAAATTGACCCTGCTGTAGGGTCTTGAAAGCGACATAACATATTAATTAAAGTAGATTTCCCCGCACCACTCGGTCCAACGAGAGCGATTGATTCACCAGCTTTAATTGAAACATCTAAATTCTTTAGGGCAGGGGAATTTTTGGTATCTGCAGCAAGTGAATCGTAAGTAAAAGAAACATTTCTAAATTCTAAACTCTGAGAGACTCCTCTTAATGGCAGCGTGTTTTCTTTCTCTGCAACTGTTTCCTTACTATCTAGAATTTCGTTCAATCTTTGCAAGGATGCTAAGGCTTCTTTGATCTTACTGTTAATGGCACCAAGTTTTTTTATCGGATCATAGGCGATATACAGGGCAGTAATCACTGGTACCACAGCATCTAGTCGAAT
>JAOFOL010000061.1 GCA_028042835.1 Opitutales bacterium
TTGGTTTTGAGAGTGGAGCAGGGACTGGGTCAAGCACGGGTTGCTCTAGGAGGTTTTCATTCACTCTAGCATAGGCGTAAATGTAGCGGCTATCCCCTGTAGAGTTTTCGTCATCCTCTGGTCCTCTATAAGTTTCTCCAAATCGTAAGACATATTCAACTCCGTCTTTCATTCCGACTAATACTTCACCTTTTTGGGAAACAACTTTTAATTTAGGTTTTCCATTTGGGTAGGATAAGGGTTTTCCATCCTGACCGAGCTCATTGACGGGACGAAAACCTTTTTGAATGAGAGAGTTTGCTGTGCTTTGCAGAGCTTGAATATTGTTGGCGTCCACAAACTCACTTCCTTTACGCAAACTGGAAGCCAAGATTTCAGGCTTTTTTTCAACATCGATAATTTCAAGATCATCAAAGGCATCTTTCATGCCATCAAGTTTTTCTTTATCGAGTTCTTCCTGGTCGGATAGAGTGGTACCTGAAAGTTTCCATTCGGAATTATCGTAGTCTAAGATTTGTTTAACGGAAGGTGCAATCTTGCCATCAATAATTTCGTAATTATCAAAAGTCACTTGTTTGATGTTCCATTTATCTAGGTCCAGGAAATCTTTCTCAACCCAGTCGACGAACTTTGTGGATACATCACCTGCATTTTGAAGTTCGACTCTGTAAACGGCGCTTTCTTCTGGTTTTCTGACATATCGCGTGTTTGATAAACCGTCGACTTCACTACCGATTATTAATTGTGCGAGATTGGAGCCCGAGTTATTTTTCAACGCAATCATCTTCCCTACACCTGAATCGCTCGGATTCGCCTTGGAAGGATCGAGTACTCCAAATTTTGCGTGTTCTCCTGCACCCTCAGCCGCCTGATCAATAATCCTGAGGTCAAAAAGAATTGATGAAACATTTCTAACCTGATTATCAGCATTGGCAGGGTAGTCGGCTTTACCGGGGCGACGAATTAACCACCCTTGATCAGTCTGTGAGACCTCGACGGACTTGGATTCAATATTTTCCTCATCGATTTCAACAATTTCGATTCCGATGGCGGAGCGTGGATCAAAGCTTTCAAATAAGGCTTGTCCCATTTTACTTCCCTGAGCACTTGGGTTTCGTGCTTCAGGTGCTGAGTAAAAAGCCAAGGCTACACAGGCAATGGCTGCGATAATAAAAAGGATGGTTTTTTTGTTTTCTTTCATGAGTAACAAATCAAAAGGTTTTATCGTAAATAAATGAACCTAGAGGCTTAGGATCTTACCCGGGAGGAATAAGCTCCTTGAATCTCAGCCTTTTTCTTCCTGTAAAATACGATGAGTGCAATGAGTAGCAGAGGCATGGGGGGAAGAAATACGGAAAGTCTTTGGATACTATCCTGTTTTGCGCGGATTTCCCGATCTCTCCTTCTTTCAGCGTCTTTAATCTTCGAATTACTTTCTTTTCTTAATTCACGCTCCTTTTTAGCAAGATTCTTTTGAAGTTTTGCAGCTTCTGTTTGTAAAACCTGCATGAATTGGGCCTGATTCATAGAACCTTGGTTTCCTTGCACTTCAGCTATGGCTTCATTGAGCTTACGGTTTTCATCCTGTAAAACCTGCTGAATAGATTGTTCTGCGTCTTGAATGGTACGGGTTGCAATTTCCCGAGCTGCTTCAATGCTCTTTTCGAACTCTTCAAGAGTACGGTGTAGTCGTCTACGGTTACGAATTTCTAAAAGGCTATTCTCTCCGCTCAGGCTATCGATTAAGTTAAGACATAGTGTCACATTATCAACATCAAGGGGAAAGTCAGAATCAGGACCACGACTACGGATATTAAAAAATGGATCTGCTAGAACATCTGCATCGGCAACCAAAATAACATTCATTTGATTAGTTTGATTACCATCTTTAATAGAACCGGAAATATTTGCAGCAAGTACCTCAGCTGCCCCGGACCCGCGATATATGGTACGGTCTGGATTGAATCTTCTGGGAGTTCCAAAAACCCCTCCGGTCCAGAAATTGTCCACAGAAGTCGTCCCTGCCAGAGAACCCCCTCGGGTGGATAGAAGAGGTTTGAATGTCAATGAAGACTTACCGGTCGGATAGAATGATCCTGGGCAGGTAAACAGACAATATTGAAGTGCAGAGGTCTCCGGGCCTTCTCCAAATGAATTGGTAAGCCCACCGACATAGACAAACTCGTCGGGGAAGTTTTCAGATCTGGGAATTTTCGGAAATGGATTATATGGATCCCTTACCACTCTTTTACCCATTCCGTTTAGACGGGTTTCAACGCCTGATAATAATTTTTGCTCAATGAAATTCCTGATGGGGTGATTAGAATCTAAGTCCTGAACTGTCTTCCTTAACTCCTCTAGCTTTAAACTATCCCAGTCGCTGCTAGTTAACGGAGAGTTTGCGTTTAGGCGTGCATCGTATTCGGATGCCTTTTTGACAAGCTCATCCAATTTAGAGAAGAAATTGGCAATTTCTGGAAATCTTCCTCTAGCGGGGGCAAGACTTTTACTCGCATTCACTTGAAGTGAATTTAATTCCTTGATAATAGCGGCCAAACGTTCCTTAGGGTTCACATTGAAATGTACACCAAGTAAATCCCAGAGTTTGTTTAAATCTCCTTTTTCTGGAGCGGGGGGAGGGGGTTGTCCAGGGCCTCCGCCACCCTGATTATTTCTCCGAGGTTCATAGGTACCGGTGAGTCCACCTTGAATTAAGGGGAGTGGATCTTCAAATATAGCTGTCGGAATGCCTGATTTAATCGCGGCTATCAATTCGTCCAACTTTGCATTGTCCAAATTGTTGGGTTGTACAACCAGTAAAGCGTCGTAGTCATCTTTGCTTATTTCACCACCGGTTACTTCCTGTACATCGTATTGTTTACGAAGTTCGGAGATCACTTCCCAAGCTGGGGTGCCTCCTCCCATATTAAATCCCATAATACCCATTCCACCTGTACCTAAAAGAGGGGCATCTGTAGCAAAAACACCAAGCTTTTTCTTGGACACAGGACCACTTACCGCGTTTAGAGTCCTCATAATTTCATATTCTACGGGAAGACCTTTGTAGAGAAACGGAATTGTTTGTTGCGATCCGTTGCCTTTGAAAACGAGACCAAGGTATAAATCTTTTTGCCAAGGCATAAAGCGACCTTCCTGCTGAACGAAAAGCGGAGGATTAATCCCGTTTTGATTGGTTATTCCATATTTTTCCGCCGTAACTGACGCGTTGTCTTCAGGTGTAATTTCGTGTACTTTTACCAATACATTCTTACTTTCTCGGTCAATCTCTTTGAGGGCGGTGAGTAAATTAATCCGGGTTTGTACATATTGCTCAGGCATAGCTCCGGCAGGGGATACAAACGCGTCAATCTCGACCTGAGAATTTAAGTTTTTGAGAACATTAATTGAACCGGAAGAAAGACTACTCAGTTGTTCTTCTGTGGAGTCGATCCGGATCATGTCGTTATGTCTGAAAAATTGGGTAAGTCCGAGGGCAATCACAATCGCAGCAACAACTCTGATTACATAATGGGAAACTTTTGATTTTCCTTTGGTAGAACCAACCCAGTGCCTTCTGCCGATAAGAATTGAGCAGAGGTAGAGCATTGCGATTGCGACTCCTACGAAAAAGGCTATCCCGGAAATGCTTATGATACCTCGACTGAAATCCAGAAAGTTGTAAGAAATACCCCACTCTGAATCCGGAAGGAGTGCAATGGGAGCATTAAAAGCGACCCCGAGTACAAAGGCGACCGTGAGATTCGCGGTAAGGAAGGAAGCCACCATGCCGACGGCAAGCATCGTTAGTCCTACAAACCAGTATCCAATGTAGGTCGATAGAAGTAAGCCGAAATCAGGGTTCCCCAGTTGACTGAGAACATAATAATTTGCGAGAAGGGAAATGACGATAGAAGCGGAGAAAATAGCTACCGCCCCAAAGTATTTACCAAGTACCACATCGAAATCACTTCCAGGTAAGGTTAGCAAAAGTTCATCCGTGCCCTGTCTGCGCTCTTCCGCCCAGATACTCATAGTGATGGCGGGAATAAAACCAAGGAGGATGTGAGGAAGGAATTTGTTTAGTTGATCCAAATTCGCAAGGTTGGAGTCAAAGAACTCCTGCGGCCAAAAAGCGGCTAAACCACTGGCGAGAAGGAATGCGCAAATAAATACATATCCGCTAGGGCTTCCAAAATAAGAAGCGAGGTTTCGTTTAAAAACGGCAATAATAGCATTTTTGTTCATGGATCCGAAAATGAATAAATTAAATTTTTGTTAAAACGGGTTTAGGCTGCTTCCATGGTTCTTTTGTTGAACCATGAATCTAGGGATGATTCGCTTTTGAGTTCGTCGGGGCTACCTTCGAAAATTAGTCGGCCATGATTAATCAATATAATGCGATCTGCAACTTCAGGAACTTCCTGAAGAATGTGAGTCGAAAGTAAAATGGTCTTACCCAAACCTTTGATTGTTTTCCTGACTTCTAAAACTTGATTTGGATCCAATCCGGCAGTCGGTTCATCCATAATCAAAACATCTGGCTCATGAAGCATAACATTGGCCATACCCACTCTCTGCCTGAAACCCCGGGAAAGCTTACCGATCGGTTTGTTCAGGACTGTCTGCAATGCACATTGTTCGATCACTTTTTCAATCCGGCTTTTCTTTTTATCGCTCGGAATACTTCTGGCGTCGCCAAAGAAATTAAGAAGATTGATCGGGGTCATTTCTTCGTAAAGGGGGCCGTTTTCCGGAAGATATCCAATCCGGTTTGCAACTTCATCTCTGTTGCCCGCAACTTCAAGTCCACAGACCTTAGCAGTACCCGCAGAGGGTGCTAGGTATCCGGTTAACATTTTCATGGTCGTACTTTTACCTGCACCGTTTGGTCCTAGGAAAGCAACGACTTCTCCGCGTTTAATTGAGAAACTGAGGTCTTCAACTGCGATGAAGTCACCGTAGTATTTGCTGAGACCTTCCGTCTCGATCATGATGTCCGAGTGTGAATTTTCAGTCATTAGGATAAATTAGTGTTGAGGGTTTGGTAATTTTTCAAAGGGCTGAGGCGTTACCGAAAAATTAGATTGTTCAAAAAATATTAAAAAATCTTATATCTCGATTGCATCAAGCAGAAAAGCTTTGCAATCCAAATATAATTAGACCTAAATATATTACTAATGGAATGCAGCCCTGTTAATATCTTTCCATACATCCTGTTTTTTACTTTTACAGCAGGCTCTTTCTCAGCGTACTCAATCGAAGATTCGGTAAATAGGATGCATTATTTAGAGCAACCTTTGAGGTTTGATGAAATTGATTCTTCGCCTTTGCATACTATTAACTCCGAGGGATTTCCATTTCCTTTGCTTTTTCCTGCAGAAATTTCTTTATTCAGTTTAATCGATTTCGCCGATCCAGGTTTTCAGTCTTTGGAAAAACTTTCCAAGTTGCCTGTTATTAACAACTTTACCACGCGAAATAATAGAAATAATATTTTCACACCAAAAAAGAGACCAACAAATAGATTGGCAAAGGATTCAAGAGATTCATCACTCATGATTTCTGATCCGGTTAGTCAATTTCTTAAATCAGCACCTTCAAAGACTTTGCCTACAGATGCTGAACTAACTCGCTTTTTGTATCCTGGTGATAAATATAAACCCACTCCTGAAAATATTCCAGATCTACCCAACTCAAATATCCAATCTTCTCAAACCTTCTCTGATTTCAGAAATCAGGCAGAGTCTGCATTATTAAACCGCATATTTAAAAGTGAGCCTTCCCCGGATAAAACTTTACCACCTCTCTCCGAAACTGAAATAATTGATATCCCCAGTCCTCCTGCTGGCAATCTTTCCGAAGGTGCGTTCTCATCAACCGTAAAATTAAGAGCTCAAAAACCTAACAATGACGGGCAATTGGAACCGGCCCAAGCATCTGAATTTTATTTAACGACC
>JAOFOL010000062.1 GCA_028042835.1 Opitutales bacterium
AGAAGAATCACGCTGCTTCCATTCCTGCTGATATGCAAGAATTTCAAACGGATGCAAGTTTTCAGGATTGGCAAATCTCAGGAAATAAAGTGAAGCAGAATCTGGATCAAACTTTTGGACCTATTCTTTGGACTCAATACACCCTGCATCGAGGCGTCATGAAAATGACGGCACAAGTTTCCCCCATGGGTAGAATGAATAGAGAAAAAGTACACCTCGAAATTTTGAACGAGGGTAAGTGGAAAAGGGTACATAGTTCTGCGATTCATGAATATGCAAGTACGGCTCATTTTCGAATGGAAAACTGGAACGATCAACAGCCAGTTCCGTTCAGGGTGGTTTTGAAAGATGGAAATGAAATGGGAGAATGGAAAGGAACGATCCGAAAAGATCCGAAAAATAAAAAGACTATCAAATTAGCAGCTTTGTCCTGTATGAAAGACGGAGCATTTCCCAATCAATATTTACAGCAAAATATTTTGGCCCAAAACCCGGATATTTTATTTTTTGCCGGCGATCAACTTTATGAGAGTAATGGAGGGTATGGGATTGTCCGGGCATCCAAGATCGAAGATGTGGCAAGGGCTTCTTTAAATTACCTTCCGAAATACTGGATCTTTGGGTGGAGCTTTCGGGATGTGATGAAAGACAGGCCATCCATCGTGATTCCTGATGATCATGATGTATATCATGGAAATATTTGGGGGTTAGGAGGAGGCCCAGTTCCAGAAGGGGGAAGCAAAAATAGCGATGGTGGATATGCTATGCATCCAGAATGGGTAAGGATGGTGGAACGTACCCAAGTTTCAAATTTGCCTGATCCATATGATCCAACACCAGTACTGCAGGATATCGGGGTTTATTACACTGATTTTAATTATGGTGGAATCAGTATGGCTGTTTTGGAAGATCGAAAATTTAAATCCGGACCGGCACAAGCAGTGGATAAAAAAACGCATAAGGGTAGGGTGGACCATGTTCGAGATTATAGTATGGATCCTAAAGTATTGGATAAACCAGGTTTGAGTTTGCTGGGTGAAAGACAGGAGAAGTTTTTGGAGCATTGGGCTGGGGATTACCGTGATGCATCGATGAAGGCGATTCTTTCCCAGTCTCCATTCTGTGCCGTTGCCACCCATCACGGTGGTGGCAAGGACAGCAATATCTTAATCGCGGATCTGGACTCCAATGGTTGGCCGCAATCCGGTCGTAATCGGGCGATCGAATTGGCAAGAAAAGCACATGCGGTTATGATTCATGGTGACCAACATCTTGCCACCGTGGTTCATCATGGGGTGGATGAATGGAATGATGCTGGGTTTTCTTTTGCCGGTGCCGGAATCTGTAATGGATATCCCCGCTTGTGGGCACCGAAGGAAGCGGGGGGAAATCGTCGGCCTGGCTCGGCCACATACACGGGTGAATTTCTTGATGGGTTTCATAACAAGATAAATGTGTGGGCAGCCGCTAATCGAATTGACAAACAGTACCCTGAAAAAATTATAGGGAAGCCATCGACAATGCTTGAAAAACTAAACAATTCTGCATCTGGATATGGAATCGTAAAATTCCATAAAAATGAGCAGGAAATTACCATGGAAAGCTGGCCTATTTATGAGAATTTGACCTCAGATATTGCCAGTTATGAAACGCATAATGGTTGGCCGGTTACAGTTTCCGTAGACCAGCAATATAATCGGAAACCGCTCGGTTTTCTGGCTCCCGTTAAAATGAAGAAGAAGAGTTTTATTGTTCGTGTGCGGAAAGAACCATCTGGTGAATTGGTTTATGCTCGGCGAGTGGTGAAGGGTACATTCCGTCCTAAAGTTTTTGAAATGGGTAGTTATCGAGTTGAAGTGGGGGAGACTGGAAAATGGAAAACCTTTAAGAATCAAAAGATTCAAAACTAAGAGCGTAAAATAATGAAATTAATTTGCTTACTCGTTCTTTCTTTTTCCTCCTTCCTTACATATGGGCACCGGCTTGAATATGAGCCAGTGGAATTTTTGGTTGGTTCCTCAAAATGTTTCGTACTGGATGCTAATTCTAGCAATCAAAATAAACCCTGGGTGTGGTATGCCCCCACTTTACCTGCTCACCCCGATCCATCACACCGTTGGTATATCGATAAACTTCTTAAAAAGGGAATTAGTTTTGCGGGTTGTGACCAGGGAGAAGTTCGAGGCTCACCCAAAAGCGTGGGCCGTTTTACAAAGTTTTATAATGAAATGGTCGATCGTGGATATTCAAAGAAACCCATATTGCTTGGGCAAAGCCGAGGCGGACTTATGATGCTAAGTTGGGCGGTCAAGAATCCAAAAAAGGTAAAAGCCTTTGCAGGAATTTATCCGGTACTGAATTTGAGAAGTTGGCCGATGACGCGAAATTTAAGCTCCACTTTAGCCGATTTTGAAATGGATCAAGATACCTTCTTAAAAACGGTTGATCTCCATAACCCGATCCATCAACTAGAAGGGTTAGCTCAAGCAAAAGTGCCTTTGTTTATGGTGCATGGAGATTCCGACCGTATCGTTCCACTTGAAGAGAATACTGAGATTGTGATCAATCGATATTCGAAGTTAGGTGGAGAAGCTGAAGTCAAGATAGTGCTTGGAAAGGGACACCAAGTCGGCGACGATTTTTTTAAATCAAAGGAATTGATTGAATTTATAATTCAGCATTCGAATCATTAATAGCAATCGTGACCCTAAGTTCTTTTTAATTGTTTATAGACAGATTATTAAATTATCCCATTATTAAACTTCTCATGAAAAAACAAAACATACTTCTTCTGTCTATTATTCTATTATTAAGTTCCTTTGGTTCCTTTCTCTTTGGTGGTACAGTAATCAATTTACTATCTCCCACGCAGATTAGTTTAAATAAAAATTGGACTCTGACAAAAGGGATTCTTACTCCCTCTGAAACGCCAGGTGGGATAATTTGGTCAAAGGATAAATTTAGCGACTTTACCGTTTCCCTGGAGTATAAGACTTCGGAAAGGGCGAACAGTGGTTTGTTTTTCCGCACAGATCCTAAGAATGCGGTGCAGGGAGGATTTGAAATTCAGATTGCTTCTCCAGGTCTATACAGTGGAAAGCACATCGTCGGATCCCTTTACGATGCAAAAGAGCCTATGGTTGCCGCTGGTAAACCTGATGCTGAATGGAATACCATGGAGTTAACCTGCAAAGGCCCAAAAATAAAAGCGAAAGTAAATGGGAAAAAAGTGATTGATGTCAATATTGATGATTGGAAAGAACCCAATAAAAACCCAGACGGTTCAAAAAATAAGTTTAAGACTGCATTAAAGGATCTTCCCCGCACTGGTCATTTTGGCCTACAATATCATGGACAAATGGTATGGTATAGAAATGCTAAGGTGAAATCATTGTAGGTCTTCAATTCGGTAAACCTATTGATCATAACTTAAATGCAGACGACTTATTCACACAAGTACCTATTTGTTTGTGTTTAGTGAATGTGAATTCACAATGCACACCTTGAATTTGTTTTAAACACATTAACTTATATTAACCCTAAATAAATAGAATAAAAATGGCAGAACCAAAAGGACTTAGTAAACCTGTAAAATTAAAAAGCGATTTAGCCTCATTCTTAGGAGCAACTGAACTTCCAAGAACTGAGATTACACAAAAGCTTTGGGAGTATATAAAATCAAATAAGCTTCAAACGAAGACTGAAAACGGAAAACCAGAAAATGCAGGTAAATTTATTGTTGCCGATGCAAAACTTCTTACCGTGTTCAAGAACACTAATTCTACGAGTAAAACTGGAAAAGTAACTGACTTTAGAAATTTAAAAGAAGGCGAGACCATTAATATGATGCAAATGGCATCCGTTGTTGGTGCCAATATCGAATAATTAACCTTTTTAATTACTGAACCGGCTAAAGCCGGATTTTAAAAACGCACTCTTCGAAATGAAAGTGCGTTTTTTTATTGGTTCTTTGCTTCCTGAATGAATATCTAAATAAAAAGGTTCATTTTATTCCTATGGATAAATTTAGCTCTTTAAAGTATAATGATAGGAGCAATCAAAATATTCTTTAAGGAATTTGGATTTTGAATTACTCTTCAAACATAAAAAAGGAAGAGCGCATAAGAATAATTCAGGGAATCGTTTTGATAAATATTTCCATTTTTTTGCTTTCCTCTTTCTTTCTTACCTCAAGAGGATCTTTTTCATACGAGACTGGAAATGATATGGATTACTTTTTCAGCATGATATTAGCATGGGAAGATTGGAATTCCAGCCTGATGATCCTTCTCTGTAGCAGCATATGCTCTTCGGGGATATACAAGATTTATGTCAAACCACTGAACTCCCCTAAATGAACAGGAGTCCGAGAAGAAAGATTTAAATACCTCATATTGAACATAGACTAAAGACTATAGATTCCTGTAATATCTTCTTGGAATTATAACAGAAGCACAGTGAATCTATGAGTTTTAAAATTTTTTTAACCTTTTATACTACAGTTCTTTTAGTACTGAATGGTTATTCTTTCGCAGAAGCAAAAAAATCAGAAAGTAAGCTAGCCAACCTTAAGAATCTAGCTTCCATGGAACCTAAACCCTTTGTGGTGGTCGAGGCTAGCGGCGCAAATGTTAAAAGCCGCGGGCAGGGGGTTGTGGTGTCGGAAGCAGGACATGTTCTTTCAGCGGCTCATATTGCATGGATCGGTGCAGAGGGAAATTTTTCAGAAAATTTTAGAATCAGTTTCCGAGGAAACGGAAAAAGTCTTCCCGGCGGTGAGGTGCATTTGCACTCGACTACTTTTTCAGACAGAGAGAATGCTCTGTATAAAGAGAGCTATTATCAGGCTCAACTTCTTCGGTTATATAAATCTCGATTTTTGGAGGGGCGTGATTTGGCATTATTTAAGATGCAATCTAGTATCGAACATAACTTCCCAATCGTAGAGTTCTATTCACGTGCTAAGCCCGAGATTGAAATTGGAGACATATTTCACTTATGCCATTACAATTTCCCGCATAAGCCCGCTGATCCATTTTTTCTGATCAATCCGGTTGAGGTGGTTGGGGTAGCTCAGACTTCGAGTGGCTTACAATATTTGGCCAAGGGTTATTATCGCATTGGGTCTAGTGGTAGTGCTATTCTTAAAGATGGAAAGCTTATCGGTATTCAAAGTTCGGCTTACACAGTGAATGCAAAAGATATTGGTGAAATTCCATTGGGCTTGATTTCTTTTCATATGGTTTGGAGAAATCAAATAAAACAGTTACTCGAGGAGTGAGAAAATTACTTACAGGAAGCCATGAAAAGTAATCAAAATATATCGCTATTAATATTAAAACCCGTTGATTATTCGAATTCTTGCATTGGTAATTCACCCAAGTACCATATTGTGGTGTAAGCTGTACTCAGCTATTTCAAGTATTTATGTCTATTGATTTATTTTCTTTTTTATGGATTTAAGAAAAGTAATTTTCTGTCTACTACCACTTATATTATCTTTATGGATTTGGGTTAAGGATGGATACCGTTTTGCTTTTTGGGTAACTAGTGTAGAGGACAAAAAAGAGATTCCTATCGTTGATGGAATGCCCGAACTCGGTACACAAACTCAAATTATTTGGAAGGAGCAGTTTGTTAGCGGTGTCGAGAGTCCATTGCTAGGACTATTTGTATCATTAAGCCTTCTAGCCTTTTTCTTTATTCGTAAACAAAGAGTTTCGGGTTAACCCCTTCATCACTTAGGAAAAAGTTTCCCGGCAGAATTGTTAATTGCTTTCCGACAAAGCCTCTAAGATTAAGAGGAAAAGGTTTACTATATCAAGGTATATATTTACAGCAAGGTCTACTGCTGTTCCCCAGGACTCGTCTCCCTGAGCCATTGCTTTTTCAAGACGGTTGAAAT
>JAOFOL010000063.1 GCA_028042835.1 Opitutales bacterium
TTTCCTAAAGGTTCCAAGAATATTCCCGGGCTCTTACAGATGCATGGGGGAGGACAATACGCTGATTATAAAGCTCCCCTGACAAATGCGAAACGAGGTTACGCAACACTTTCAATCGCTTGGGCCGGACGTATTTCAGCTCCTCAGTATCGAGTTTCACCCAGCGAAGTTAAACTCTTTTGGGATGGGGAAATAAATGATAGTAGATATAAAGTTACGACCGATTGGGGAGCGTTGGATGCCTATCACGCACCAAGTCGATTTGGAAAGGATGCTTTTCCTTCGATTCCAGTTGCAGACTGGACACTAGATCCTGTTGTTTCTCCGCGAAATAATTCCTGGTTTTTAATCACTATTGCCGCACGCCGGGGACTTACATTTCTTGAACAACAACCTGAGGTTGACTCTGAGAGAATTGGAGTTTACGGCCATTCCATGGGAGGGAAGTTGACCGTACTTACTGCGGGTAGCGATAAGAGAGTTAAAGCAGCAGCACCTTCCTGCGGAGGCATAAGCGATCGCTATTCAAGTAATCAATTACATCTTGCCACGGTAAGCGATCCACCAAGCTTAAAAAAAATCACCTGTCCCATTATTTTCCTGAGTCCATCGAATGATTTCCATGGGCGTATTAATGATCTCGAGACCGCGATAAACGAGATTAAATCAAAGGAATGGCGAATCACTTCTTCTCCTCATCATAACCATCAGGATACTGCAGAATATGAAGTGGCTACCCAGCTTTGGTTTGATCAATACTTAAAGAATTCATTCTCTTTTCCTCAAAATCCAAAATTAAATTTAAAATTGAATAAGGGAGAAATACCTACAGCTACTTTGGTAATTGATGAATCGGAGATTCTATCTGTTGATTTGTTTTACACTCAACAAGGACAGATTGACGGGCTAAAAGATAATTCCACTAACACAAAAAATCGTTTTTGGCATCATGTCAAAGCGAGTAAACTCAGAGATAACTGGAGTGCGGAACTCCCGATTTTTTCTACTGCGATGCCATTATGGGTCTATGGAAATGTGACTTACAAGTTACCCAACCCTGTTTCCGGAGCCGGTTATTATTATGGCGAGTATACCGCAGACCGTTTTGTTCTTTCCTCTTTGATGAAAGTTGTCAGCCCATCTGAAATGAAGGCATCGCAGTCACTTGTATCGATGAAGCCTCAGCAACTGATTGAAGATTTTAAGGATGATTGGCAAAAGGAATGGTTTAGCTACAAGCCTGCAAAGTGGGGAATTAGCACGCATAAGATATACGATCCAGTCTGGAAGGCTCCGAGTCGGGCAAAGCTTAGTTTCGATGTTTTTGCCGAGGAGGCCAACCGATTTGTCGTCAGTATCGATTCCTATGCTACTGAAATCTCCATTGAAGGGGCAGGGCGTTACACCAAAGTCGAATTAGATTGTTCTGCATTTACCAATGCGGAAGGGCAATCCCTTCAGGCTTGGGATGGAATTAAGGAATTACGCTTGAGAGAGGCTGAAACCTTGAGACCAGGGAGAGGGTCGGACGCAAAACCGAAAAAGCTTGGTGGTTCGTGGAATGGAAAAGTACCAACATTCAGAAATCTTCGCTGGGTAAATAATTGATTTACTTTGCGGGGTCCTCTCTCTTTTTCTTCCAGTCTTTATCTCTTTGGGACGCCCGCTTACCCTGTTCGGGGTTTCCCGAGTCTCCACCTGCTTGAATCATCGAAGGGTATGTGGCTGACCACCATTTTTCATACTTCTGTGATAAATGAACTACGAGATCTTTCTCTTGCTTATGCAGATCGTTACGGCAACCAGGATCTTTTTTCACATCATATAATGCCCATCGATCTCGCGGACTAAGCCCCCAGTGAAACTGAGCGGTTCCGTTGGAGTACGTATGGACGGTACGGCCTTTTTCAATAGCGTGAAGAGCCATGCACTGACTCATGTGCTTTAGGCAATCAGGATCCCCACAATGATTGCTTCTTAGCATAAGGTGGTTTCCCTGCCTTACCCCGGCCATCGCGTATTTATGTTTGTGGGCAAATCCGCTCGGCCATCGGGCTACATGATGATAGAGAATACGATTTGGGTTCCATTTCTTCGTTTTCATATTCGATTCAAGAAGAGGTATCAGGCTAAAACCCTCAAGTTTAAGTTCTAATTCTTTAGGGATTTTTGCATCAGCCAATTCACAAAGTGTTGGTAAAATATCAAGGTGAGCAGTCAGGTTATCGATAACTTTTGGCTTCCATTTCTTAGTCCATCTCCAAAATGAAAAAGCTCGGGTACCACCTTCCCATGCCGAGCATTTCGGACCTCTCATCTTGGCATTATAAATATCCAATCCTTCGGTTACGCCATTGTCATTGATCATAAGAATAATGGTATCCTCGTCCCGTTCGGTTTCCTTGAGGAATTTCATCAATCGCCCAAGATTGAAATCAATATTTTCAATCATTGCCAAATAGGTTGCGTGAGTGTCATTAAGTCCGGCTTTACGGAAAGGCTTAATAAAGCTTTTAGGTGCATCGAGTGGAGTGTGAGGCGAGTAGGTAGAAAGGTAGCAAAAGAATGGATTGGATTTGGCCTCTTTGATAAAGGTCATGGCTTCATCAAAAAAGACATCTTCCCGGTACCCCTTAGTCTCTATTCGTTTACGGTTACGGACAAAAGTGGCATCAAAATGTTTTAGTGGTCCGCCTTGGTTCGTAGAACACCAGTCAAATCCTCTTTGTTCGGGCCCGGGCTTATTACCCAAGTGCCATTTTCCGATGAACCCAGTTTTGTATCCAGCCGATTTTAGGAGCTCGGGAAGGATTACTGCTTTTGGATGAAGCTGCTGTCTGGGTATGATTGTGTGGGTGACTCCATTACGAAATTCATGCATTCCTGTAAGCAGGGCTGCTCTGGTCGGTGAACAGGAAGGGCTGACATAAAAATTCTCAAAACTTACGCCTTCGGACCGTAGTTGATTTATGTTTGGTGTCTTGAGAAAAGGGTGTCCATGAGCCTGTACATCTCCATAACCTTGATCATCGGTTAAGATGAGAATTATATTAGGTTTTTTTGCGTAGATAAAAACAGAAGCCAAGAGGAGATGAGGAAGAATGAATTTCATTTAAAGATATTATTCGATTGGAAGAAGACCTGACAAGGAATATGAATTCAATTCATGCCTTAAAATCTTACTTTTCTATTCTTTATGAACCGATTTAGCCTATATCTCATTTTCTTAGTACCATTTTTTTGGCTTAAGTTATCAGCGACTTCCAAAGACCGACCCGCTCGTCCTAACATTGTTCTTATTCTGGCTGATGATTTAGGTTGGCAGGATGTATCATGTTATGACATCGACGAGCCATCACCTATGGAAACACCGAATATAGATGGATTGGCAAAAAGAGGAGTTCTATTTCGTCACGGATATTCGGCAGCACCTACATGTGCACCCTCCCGAATTGCTATTATGAGCGGGCGCCATCCTGCGATAATCCAAAAAACTCATGTGGTAGGAGGCAACCCTCCTACACCTTATAATAAGAATGCTCACCCAATAATGGATCCCTGGTATAGTGGGAGAATGAAGCTTTCTGAAGTTACCATCGCAGAGGCTTTAAAAGGTAATGGCTATAAAACTGGGCATTCCGGGAAGTGGCACATGGCCATCGACCACAACGCATTTCCCCAGCCTGAAGATCAAGGATTTGATTTCACCAAACATGACCTTGGGGAAAGTCGTGCAATGAGACCACATCGCCTTACCGGGTTTGCGACGGATGCAAAAGATGATCCTTACCGATTGGATAAAGATGGATATCCGAAAGATCAAATGACAGTCGATGCTCTTAGTTTTATCGAGCAAAATAAAATGAATCCTTTTTTCTTATATTACGCGGCATGGTTAGTTCATACCCCAATCCACACTCGAAGTGAGTTACTATTAGCAAAATACTGTAATAAATTGGGTGTCGATTTTCCCATAGACCCCAATGGTTGGGATCTAGATGGACAAAAAAATCCATATTACTGTGCGATGGTGGAAATGTTCGATCATTATGTAGGTCAAATTATTACTTACCTTTCTCACACTGATGATCCGCGCTGGCCTGAGCATAAGCTGATCGAAAATACCTACATTATCTTTACCTCTGACAATGGTGGGATGGAGAAAGTGCCGGGTGAAATTATTACGGATAATTTTCCTTTGGATAGGGGGAAGATAAATTTAGAAGAGGGTGGTGTACGCGTACCTTATATCGTTTGCGGGCCTGATATTAAATTTGGTCAGGAAAGTGAGGTGATGGTAAATGGATTGGATTTTTATCCAACAATACTTAGTTGGACTGATACCCCTAAGCCACCTGGATTACTTTTAGATGGTTGTGATCTTAGCAAGATGCTCCGCCTTGAACCACAAGATCCTAAACTTGTAAGGTATGAAAGAGGTTCGGTTCGAGACTCCATGGTTTGGCACTTCCCTCATGGAGTTGCTCAGGAGTCAACCATCCGAAAAAACGGATGGAAATTAATCTATAATTATATGCCTAAACGCCCTAAGTTACAGCTTTTTCAACTTTACAAAAATTTCCCGCAGAATCCCCAAAGGGTTGATATTGAGGAGACTGAAAATTTGGCAGACGCTATGCCGAGCAAAGCTGAGGAATTAAGAAAGGAATTGTTTGATGAATTAAACCGGATGGATGCATCCTTTCCATATTACAATCCACGTTACAAAGGTTTTCTGCCAAATAAAGAAAATATTTGTCAGCCTTTGGCGCATGGTAAAAGCAAGAATCGAGTATGGGCAAAATTTAAAGAAAGAGGTGCCAAGGTGATTAAAGGACAGATTGCTTACACGTTGAATGGATCCAAGAAAGCAGAGGAATGGTTTGTCATATCTGCAGAGATTAAAGAAGACCAGATCATTGGTTTGATCCCCCAGGGGGCAACTCATTATGTATTCAATTTAATTGATGAAAATAATTTTTTGGTGTCTTATCCAGAGATGCCGGATAAGCAAAGTGCTGGAAACAGGATAGGCAAAATTCCTTATTCAAGAAATGCGTTCCAATTAAATTAAGTATTAGAATTAAAAGATCCTAATGTTGAACCGGGCACAAGATAGTTAGTCACATAATCAGAAACTGCATCTTCAAGGGTGAACAAATTTACAGGAAATCCATTTGTTTCAAGTTTAGTAACCACGGCTTCGGTATAATATTGATATTTATCCTTAAGGGTTTCAGGCATTTCGATAAACCGAATGCTTGGTTCTGTTTTGAGTGCAGAAAAAATAGAATTTGCTAAATCAAGCCAGGTTCGAGCTTTCCCGCTACCCAAATTATAAAGGCCATTTTTATTTATGTTTTCCGCTAACCATAATGTCATACAAACGGCATCTTTTACATAGAGGAAATCGCGCATCTGTTTGCCGTCTTCAAAATCAGGGTGATAGCTTTTAAAGAGTGTCATTTCTCCCGTTTTAACAATTTGTTCGTAGGCTTTGCTTACAACTGAGCGCATATTCCCTTTATGCTCCTCGTTGGGGCCATAAACATTGAAATACTTCAGACCGACAATTTTTGCCAGCCAACCCGATTTTTTTGCGTGTAAGTCAAAATTATGCTTGGACCACCCATAAAGATTTAGGGGCTTATATTTTTCAATACCTTCATGTTGGTCGTCCATCCCAAGCTGGCCGTCTCCGTAGGTCGAGGCAGAGGATGCATAAACGAAGCGAACATTATTTTTTAGTGACCACTCACATAATTCTTTCGTGTATAAAAAATTATTATCATTGAGGTAGTCCTCATCGGTTTCAGTTGTGCTCGAACAGGCACCAAGGTGGAT
>JAOFOL010000064.1 GCA_028042835.1 Opitutales bacterium
AAGTTGAATCTCTAGAACTTCCAGAATTTATTGCTCCAATAAAATTGCCATCTGCGGATATGGTTTCCCCCTTACCTTCACCAGCAAAACCACCAAGTGTTTCTACTGCCCCAAAAGATGTAATATTAAGTCCTATTCTTCAGAATTCAGGGCAGGAAAACAAGTCTGATATCGATATTGAACAGTATACAGTTTTAGGTGAGACGATTGATTACGAAATGAAAGAGCGTATTCGTGAAGCCATCATGGCCACAAGGATGGCTTCTGGGGGAAGTGATAATCCGTTTGTGACGAGATCTGTATTCAAAGCCACATCTTACTGTAATCGAGTGTTAGGGCGATTGAATGGAACCAATCATAAACGGTACCGTAGAGATATTCTACTCTCTTTGATCGGAATGCATGAGAAGAATCAAGCTTGGGTCGATGCAGCTAAGAGTTATGAGAGATATGTGGAGGAATTTGCATCCAACGATTCTTACCCATTTGAAGACCATGAAGATGCTCCAGGTATTCCTGATTTAAAGGCTGGACTTGGTTCAACGGTTAAATTCTTAGAGGGACTGAAGCGCGGAGCTCCAACTATACCTGAAACTCATATCCGCTTAGGTAAAATATACCGGTCTCTAGGGGCACACAGAATGGCACTTAATAAATTTTACGACGCTATAAATGCTACCCTGACTCTTCCTCGTAATGAAGCCTTCGAATTAGCCGCCAGAAGAAAGGGACAGACATATCAAAGTCGAATGGATGCAGAATCGAACCAGGCAATGTTTGAAATAGCTGAAACCTTTATGGATTCAGAAGATTACGATAATGCGATTAAATTCTTCGATCGCCTTTGGAGACTAGATCAACTGAATGAATCTGACCGTGCAGTAGTCAGATTTAAGCAAGGTCTTGCCCATTATCGCAGAGCACGTGAGAGTTTGCGTGAGAAAGAAAGAATCGATCGATTATCTCCCGAAAAACGCATGCTTCAGGAAGCTAATTACGAAGAAACCCCACGGGCAGACTTTGCCAAAGTAAAGGAGGTGCTAAGAGGATATCAAAAATTATACCCGAAAAGTCCGTACGTTCCGGAGTCGCATTATCTTTTGGCATTAACTTTCGAACAGTTAAATCAAGATGAGGAATCTATCAGGCAACTACTCGCATTATTAAAGGAGGCTGACTTTAATCCCCGAAAAAACCTTCCACCAGAAGAAGCCAGAACGGTCAGGGATCGTGATTACGATAAACTGAGGAAATTACAGGGGATTTGGAACTTTTGGAAGAAGAAGACAGGGAATTATCTCGCCAATAAATTTTTCGAAAATGCTGAATACTTTAATGCATACCGTATCTATACCGCACTCAAAGAAATTGACCCAAGTCCTTCATGGCAGGTACCGGTTCTTTATCAAATTGCTCTGTGTCAGGAGAAACTAGGGAATTATGTACAAGCAACTGAAACATATTCCTCGATCGAAGAATATGTAACTTCGGTTAAAGAGGGAAGAGAAGGGTTGGCCAATAGTGAATACCTGAATTTTGTATTTGGTATGGCAAAATGGAGACGCGAACAATTGGAGGACACTAGAGCTATAAGGCAAGCGGTAAACAGGTATGGCATCTACAGGTTACCAGAGAAGAAACTGGAAGGTCTTCAGTAATAGTAGTTGTCACCCGAAAACTCAAAAATGGATCCTAAAGAAGTTTTAATCAACCACCTCGACTTATGCCAGGGAGTTTATAAAGTTTTACTTGAAGAAAATACTTGGTTGAAAACAAAGAAAACTGCTCCAAGTACTACCATCTTAGACAGAAAGAAATTAATGCTCCCACAACTTGAGGATTCGCTACAGAATTTAAAACGCCTCAAACCTGAATTCTTTTCACCCTTCGATAACACGAAGAAACTGGTTAACGATTCACATTCTAAGTTACTACAAATTTTCTATCTAGACCGTGAGAACGAGGAATTGCTCTTAAAAGTAGGGCAAAGCACAGAGAGGCAGACTTTTAATCGCTTTAATACCCCACCTGAAGAAATCGACGAACTGCATAATCGCACTGAGGGCGAGAATGATAAGTCGTAGAGAGACCTAAATTCTCGTTTAAAATAAGTCAGGGAATGGCGGAAGGAGAGGGATTCGAACCCCCGGAACCGTTTCCGGTTCAGCGGTTTTCAAGACCGCCGCATTCGACCACTCTGCCATCCTTCCGTCGAATCATGCAAAAATATATAATGTGCACAGAGAAGACAAGTTTCAATATGCCTTGGCTGAGGTTTGACTTACTTTTTCCGTAAATCAACCTGGTACTTAACTACCGAGTCGAGGTTTAAGGATTTATCAAAGTTGAAAGCAAACAATTTTGCATCGTCTTTTTGTAAGGTCATGATTGCCTTGGATCGCGCAATTTCCAACCCACTTGAATTTAATGCTTTCACCAAAAGCTCGCCTTCTGTCTCATTTTCAGAGGTCAAGTAGATTTCAACAGTACCTTCACCGGCATTTGAAGTTGTCATGGTAATCCCTTTGTCGATCAATTCAATAGAAAGTGAGACGGGAACCTCTTTTTCGGTACAAGAAATTTGTGTAAACACAAGTAGTAGAAAGAGTGAAATATAGCTCGCTAATGTAAATCTCATTGGTGGGTTGGTGTTAGAATTGGATATCCTCTAGTATATTTAAATGAATTTCAAGCATCTTGCGACAGAGATTATCGTGAGTGGTTTTGCTTTAGGGAAAAAACCGTGACTCCCCATCCACCATTGGTTGAGTCACCATTGTGAAAATCTTTAACCATAGAATTAAGTTTTAATTTTCTATGTACAATATTTCGCAAAGTCCCAATCCCTTTTCCATGAATAATTTTTCCTTCAGTAATCTTCGAACTATCACATGAGTAAATGAACTCATCAACGAGGGCAGGAACATCCTTAGGTGAGAAATGATGGAGATCGAGCACTCCATTATGCTCAAGTTTAATTACAGATGACATACTTGAATAACTATTCTTTTGTCGGAAATGGGTGCTTTGCTTGACCCTGAGTTATCATGCGGGTTGTTTGATCAAACTTTTTGTCGGGATTCTGCTTCGGTTCTTTTGTTTCGGGAATAAGGGGAGGAAGAATAGGTTCTATTACTTGCAAATGTTTTGGTGCTTCCTTTTCTCCAATATCATCTTTTCCTTCTAGCTGATGCTTTGGTACCTTGTAATCTGCAAGATCACATCCGAAGAATGTAAAAAGTATGAGTACGAGTGAAAGTTTCATAATGAACATCTCTTAATCTACAAAATACTAATAAAGGCAAGGCAAGTGTTAAAGGACAGCATCAAATTGACAAAATCATTTGCACTTGCATGAATATATCTATGCCAACTTTCATTTTAAATACAAATTATAGGGATATAGATCCTGTTTCAGAGCAAATTATTCACGAAAAAGTAAGAGGTTTCCTTTCTCGGGTTATTAATAAGTCTGAACAATATGTTCTAACTATAATTAATTCAGGAATAAATATGAATTTTGGTACAAAAAGTGATCATTGTGCTTACTGTGAGGTCAAGAATGTCGGGTCTTTAAAACAAGAGCAGACTGAGGAACTGAGTGATCTTATTTGCAAGGAAATATATCGGCAGTTGAATATTTCGAGCCAGAGGATTTATATAGAGTTCCAGGAGTCGGAAAGGCATATGTGGGGTTGGGATAAAAAGACATTTGCATCTTAAACGGTTCGCGAACCTGCTTAATTTATTGTCATGGATAAGGAAGTCACATTTGTTACTTTAATTGTTTAGACTTAATAACAAAATTGTGATGAATGGAGATTTATCAGAATGAAAAAAATTTCATCTTTAGCCGATGATCGATTTCCAGTTCTATTACGGGGCGCATGGTTTGGAATAAATAAATCCTTTAGAACCCGACTTAAACCTCTTGGTCTGACGACTACTCAATTCACTGTGCTCAGGTGTATTTACGAAAATGAGGGTATTAATCAAATGGAGCTGGCTAAGTTAATATCCACCAATCAAAATAATAGCAGTTCATTAATTAAGAGGTTATATAAGTTAGATTTCATAAAAAAAAAGGTTGGGGTTGAGGATCGCCGAAGTTCTTTAATTGAATTGACGAGGAAAGGTAAATCTTGCTTTCAAAAAGCAGAGAAGATAGCCCATGGGGTTCACGAAGAGATTGCTAGAGCATTACCTCGGGATAAAGAAAAAGATTTCATCGAATTACTTTCTACATGTACGAACAACCTTTCCACTGGTGAAAATGAATGAAATGAAGCTGGTATTTATGTAATCAAATTCAGGATGTGCCTGGTTGTTGTTATTGCCTTTGCCAATAGCGACCTTGAGCCCTGTAGTTTAATTTCAGATTTTGCTGTCGATAAATTGTTTTCAATTATATCCTGCCCATTTATATTACGAGTGTTGTCTTGAAGTTGTAATATTTCATTGCCTAATTTCTCGTGTGCAAAATTTAGCTTTGAAAGATTCGCACCGATCTTACCCATCTGTGTGGTAAGATTATCTATCTCATTTGCCAACAAATCGAGTGCATCTTTTGCACTCTCTTTAGTTGCAATATCTGAATCAATCAAAGTTATCCCGACGCCTACAGCTTCTAGTTTTAAAGATTCTCCATCACCAGTCTCAATATCAAGGGTTTCTGAAGATTCATTTGCATTCGAAAACTCTGCACGAATTTGAAAAATAGTATCTGCTTCCACACGAAGTGTGAGTTTAGTTTCGCCAGCTATCGCTGGGTAAGTTTTTACTTCACCAACTGCACCGGAGTAAATTTTTTCGGAAAAATCATCACCTGCATTCCAGGGGTTATTGAGATTTCCATCACTGCTACCAAGATTCAGTTGGGCATAGTACTTACTTTTATTGTCATATTTTCCATCATCTACAGGGACACTATCTCCTATCCCATCACCGACAATATTATTCCCTGCAATATCAGTAGAGTTCCCTGTTGATTGTGGAATGAACTTGAAGGTTGTTGGCTTCCCTGGGGCATATTCGATTTCAAATTTGTCAAAATCATATTTATAAGCTGTTCCTTCAGTAGCCCACTTTGCATTGCCAAAACCACTATCTTGATTATTACCGGCAGTATCAAAAATAATGTGTTCGCCTTGCTTTAAAATATATCGCTCACCCGTGTTACCACCATTTACTTCAAGAGAAAACTTACCTCGATCAAAATAGACTTCTCTCTCTACCTCATAATATTTTGCATTATTATTATACCCTGACGGTTTTGGGCTTAGTGGACCTTGCTGTAACTGATATTCTCCTGTCCCTTTATCAGTAAATCCATCTCCATAATTTACTGGAGGAAAGTGTTTGGCGGCCATATCGTCAAATAAGTTTTTACCCATAAATGTTTCTTTCCTGACCAATAAAGAGTCATTTTTTAACCCTTCATATTCTTGCATCAAGCCTTCTCTAGCTTGATCATTGAGAAATGGATTAGATGCATGACTCGCAAGGTCAGTCATCCGAAGGTAGATTTTTTCAAGTTTGTCCAAATTAGCTTTCTGAGTCTGAACATAACTGAATGCATTTTGGATGCTTACTGAAAGACTAGTTTTAATTTTAGCTTGGGAATAAGCTTTATTTTTCCCAAGAAAAGAACTGATTTCCCTTGCATTGCTTCCTGTGATTACTTTGCCCGCCTGACTATCCGTACCTACAGGCGTTGCATTGATTCCACTTGTATGATTACGAGCATATAAATTATGCCTGGCAACTTGACCTTGGGATATTACACCTATCATGAAAGAAAGAA
>JAOFOL010000065.1 GCA_028042835.1 Opitutales bacterium
CATCCATAATTCTACTATTGGCTGCACTGAGGTTAGTTTGAGTTAACCTTAGGTGATCCTCGGAGAAGCTAAGTCGGCTTGAAGTAGCCCCATTAACAGCACGCAGAGTAGCTACATTCTCGAGTGCAGTTACAAAGAAACTTACACCGAGGTCATCGATATTAATCGCATTTGCACCTGAGTTTGCTAAGGTTAGGTTGGTGCCGTTGGTCGTACCAGCTGCCGTTGAATGACTCGCGGGAGTCCCTGAAGCTGATGCAAGCATGTTAAATGTAACTGCACCCAAAAGCATTGCCTTATGCATACTAACTTTGGAACCTGCTGCTCCTGAGTCTGAAGTATATACTTCTACTACTTCATTCGTAGATGCATCTCCAAATTTAGATGAAGTGTTATTATTAAAAAGACTTACGCCGTTAAACTTCTCTACGGTAAGTGACTTCAACTGCTGCTGAAGAGATTTAAACTCAGTATTGTAGTTACCCACATCCTGAGTGCTCTTCATCACATCCAAACTTAGCGACTTAAGTTCAGACATTCTGTCAACTATTTTGGCCGCTGCTTGCATAGCTCCGTCTTGCACACTTGAGAAAGATTGTGCATTTTGTATGTTTGAAGACGCAGCTCTTGTTCTTGCGATCGAAGAGGTGAGTTTCATTGATATAGCTAATCCCCCTGCATCGTCTGATGGTTTGGTGATTCGCTTTCCACTTGATAAACGATTCAAGCTCTTGTTAAGCATGTCGTTATTCTTGGATAGGTTGAATGCTGCACTAATTGCAGATGTATTGGTGTTTATTGTCAGTGACATAGGATTTATCCTCCGTGATTATATGTTATACCGCGACATCATGTCGCTCGTCCGATTTTAGGAAGGATTCGGCAACCTGGTTAAAAAAAGTAAATTGATGATGGAGAGAACCTCCATGCTTGGGTTGAAAAAATAGCACCTGTTGCTTCAATCCATCGCGAAGAGTGCTTTTAGGGCCAGTAATCTCGAAGAACTTAGATGAACGGATGGTGACTCGAGAAGGGTTCAACATATAAAAGCAAAAACCAGCTCGTTCAGTATGCTCATAGCGTTCAGTTGAATTAGGTAGGTGTACTGAAATTCCCTTTTCGTAGGTAAGCTCACTGGACCCTCGGAATAAGCTGCGGTTTTGGAAATCATCAGCTAGGGGCACAGTAGGGATACTCGATATATCGTAACTTAAATAAATCTTTTTATGTTTAGAAACAGAACTTAGTAATACCTGGGGATGGTATACTTTAGGTGAAAGCAAAAGTTTCTCGTTCTGCAAATTTTCCGATTTTACTAGTCTGGTGCGGGGAGATGAGGAGGAAGTAGATTGTAATGCTCCATCAGAAAAGAAGGTATGGAATATATCCTTTATAAATATCCTTAGGTCTGGTTCGTTCGAATGAAAGGTAGGGCACTTTATTTGTTTCTTTATATAAAAAGGTAAAAGCATACCTGTCGGTTGACCTAGCAGTCGTGGGCTGCTTTTATAAAGCATGACTTTCCCCTGATGCAGAGTGTTTTTTGCCAAATCATATTCTTCAAGTGGAATCGTTGAGAACTGAACGAAATATGATTTATCAATCGGGCACGGTTTTGTTAAAGCAACTACCTGAGTGATAGATTGAACAAAATTGTAAGTTTTTTGTTTTGGGAAAGGTGGGGACAATAAATATGAGTCAAAAATATCCAGAACATGTGAACCATGGAGGCTTCCTTTATTTCTCAATGCATAATATTTAGAAGTAAATATTCGCCTTTCAATGGATGGCGAAACGAGCACAACAATCCTTTCTCGGGTAAGGTAAGGTAGATGTAACTGGAAATCCTCCCCTGTAAGAAATCTGTCAAAAATCTTATCGAGGTTATCTATCCTTACTCCAGGGTGAATAAATGATTTAGGTCCAGTGGGACATGACTTATTCCTGTTTCGCTTTGATCTTAAATGAACATCCTGAAGTTTACTTCTGGTGCATGATCTAACCGTTTGCGACTTTTGATAAAAAATAGAGTGCTTCCACTTGTTCTTGTTATTAAAACAACCAGCATCGGAAGAAACGGTCGCTTGACAGCTATCCTTGACAGATCCGGTATCATTTAGTGCAGGGATTTGTTGCCTATGTGAGCCCTTGCTTGCATTTATGAAACCTGAATAAGTATGCCTATCATATAATCGGCGGTTTGGCAGGTAGGGGGGGGGCGTAACTTCCCTTAAAGGAGTGCAGTAACTAATGTTCTGGGACAATGGCGGACCAACATTTATCTTATCTCGACGAATAGGGGAAAGTGGTACTTTTTCCTTCATGAGTTCATCCTCAGTCACCCAAGTATGTATGAATGGTATCACATGCACCCCATTGATACTCCTGGCCGATGTTCGCATAGGGCGACAGCTTGCAGGTTCAAGGAAACTATATGTGAGTAGATTCATCAAGATGGTTGATAGAAATAAATATTTTACCTGAGTCAGGTGTGCTTTATCCAAGAAGCATCATTGCTGCGTTTGGCATCATGTTAGCCTGAGACAGCATTGATGCAGACGCCTGGACGAGTATTTGATATTTGGCCAACCTTGTACTCTCCTCGGCGATATCTACATCCATAATCTGTCCATAAGATGCTTCTAGGTTGGCACGCGTTCGATCAAGATTGCTCATTGCGAAATCTAGCCTCGACATTGACCCTCCATTTTGTGCCCTTAGGGAAGAAACATTTTCAATGGCTTGTGTGAAAAAGCTTGTGGTGAAATCAGTCAGGGCTTTTGCATTGGAACTTGTACTCGAAGCAAGGGTTTTAGTCCCCGAAGCACCATATGCCTTGCTTATAGAAACATTGTTTTGATCGAAAGTTATAGCACTTAACAGCAAAGCTTTATGTACACTGACCTTAGGGCCAGAGGATCCATTTTCAGTAGTAAATATTGTAATTGTATTATCTGTAGCGGAATTATTATTGCCAAAGACAGCATCAACGCTACCTGTTGCGGTTGTGGTCGTCGCAAACAAACTTATTCCGTTAAATTTCTCCTTGGACATCTGATACAATTGGACCTGCAGGTTTTTAAATTCTGTGTTGTAGGTGTTGATGTCTGAGGAATTCTTAAGAACATCTTGACTTAAGGATTTCAGTTCAGACATCCTCTCAAGAATTCCGGCGGCACCCTGGATTATTCCATCCTGAACATCGAGGAATGAAGTTGAGTTTTTTATATTACTTGAAACACCTTTAAGTTTCTCGATTGAAGAATTTAGTTTCATTGCGATCGCCAGACCACCGGCATCATCTGATGTATCTATAATCCTTTTACCGCTGGCAAGGCGCTGCATGCTCTTGGTTAACAATTCGTTGTTTTTTGCTAAGTTCATACTCGCTCTTACTGCGGCATGATTCGTGTTGATGGATAATGACATATTTAATTCCTCCTTGAATATTGATTATGAAATGCGACATCCTTGTACGCATCTGGAAATACTATTTCCGTTTATTTTATAAACTTTGTATTTTAAAAATCTGCTCTTGTTGTAGCTGGAGCACTTGCAAAATTAGATCCGACTAAGAGTGCTGTATCCCTGATCAAACCTTGACTCCGCTTGTTCGGAGAGTGCAAGAGAATATAAACCTTCTCTCTTGATTCTACTTCTGAGTTTGTTGTACGCACGGTTCATTCCAAGAATGATAGCAGAATCGTTTTCGGAAATATCTGAAGTTCCGGAAAACGCCCCGTTAACAATGTGAATGAGAGTGTTTGAGTTTGTAGCTTTAATTTTCATGGTTTTTATTTTGCTTGATAGCGCACATTCGCGCAATTTGTGCGAAAATGAACTAGGTTCTGTTAATATTGTAGTTTTTCTATTTTAGAGTGATCTTATTAGTTCTGAATGATTGATCAGAACTATCTGAGATGTTGTTTGTTATTCTGAATGTATTACTGTCTGGTGTTTATGAATAAAAGTGATGGGTTTAAAAATGTGATTAGGTTGTTTATGATAAAGTAAATGTTCAGCACATAGGTTGAGCTCCCCATTGGGAGCATGTGCCTGGTGGCCAATTGGTTCTTACAGGTAAACGATCTGTGGATAGTACAATCATAGAACCGTGATCCTTATACTATTATACTTACTAGGTGTATCGGTATGTTCATTGGTTGAAGTGTTAAAATTGATACTGTGAAATTGAATTGGATACACGGAATAGGTAAACCGGGGTACGCATGTGCCAGGTGGCCATTTTTCCCGTTTAGGTAAACGATTTATAGGCAGTGTAATCATAGGACGGTAATCATCTTGTCATTATACCTGTTAGGTGGATCGGTATGTTCATTATTCTTCAAATATTCCAAAGATCTTAAGCATGATAAATGTGAATTTCCTCCGACGTCTGCTAAAGGTTTGTTGGTGTTGAGGTGATCATTAATACAAGTGGTTATGTACTTCATCCAATTTTTGTAGTCGGCTTCTGTAATTCCAGAATGAAGAAAACTTATACCACGGTAGACATCGGTGGATTGCAGGGTAGAGTCCCGTGCTTCATTTTCCTTGTCTGCGAAATTAAAATTTGCTGGTACTTCATCAACTACTGCAATCGAGACTGCATTTCCATTAACCTTAAAACCACTACCGTGATAGAAATTCACTAACCCACTGTAAGACCAGCATGAGGGTATTGCTCCATCACTGCCAGGTATTGTAATATAGTCACTTATGGAGTGACCTGCGTAAACTATTTCACAATTAATGAAACTATTTTCGACAATGTGCGAAGGGTCAAAATCACCCAGTTCAAACTCGAGTTGATTTGCATTATCATTAAAGAAATAATTGCCATAGTAATAGGAAGAATAATTCACCAAATCCACTATTAGACTTGGCTGTTGGTTGGAAAGATGAGGATTATCTTCGAATGCATTTGTATTCAAATAACATTCAACACTGCCTGTACCATTTGTTTCCTTAATGCAAACTTCACTGCCGTTATTCCATTGTAAGTCTCCGTCAAAATCACATGTTGTGCAACCCACAGGGGCAAAGCTATCATAAAGGGATATAATATTGCTAGAATATGATTTAATGCTGGAATTATTTTCATAACAAATTGCGTTGCTTTGGGTAATATATTCAGACTTAACAAAACATTCTTCGATAATTTTTGTATCTCCATATTTTGACTTCGTCGGAGAAAACAGCTGTTCATTTAACGCAACGAATTCAATATTATAATTTTCTCGATCTCTGTCCGGCATGTTTCCTTTAGCGGAAAGTGCTGACAGTTCAGGAATTCCCTTCGGAACATCTGAAGCCTTACGTAAAGTATGAGACTGGATGTATGATGACATTCCCTCTAAATTCGAGCGATTCAACAGATCCATTTTGTACTGATCAGCGATCCTGGAGGAGAAGGGAAATACACCTGAATCAGTACTGGTTATATCTGACCTTTGAACAGATGTCAGGTTTGACACCGTACTCTTTTTCGCATTGTTAATACGATCAAATGTACGAGTGTTTCCTAATCTAAGAACTCTGAGATTCATTTTGCGTTAATATGTATGCTGGGCGGATGTATTTGTTTCTTTTATCTGCGTCTCGACGGGTTGGACGTAAGAGATTTAAATAA
>JAOFOL010000066.1 GCA_028042835.1 Opitutales bacterium
GGGACTATGAGATGTTTTCGCGACTAATTCAAAAGTATAAGGTTAGTTACACTCATGTACCCGATATTATTGCTAATTTTGATGAGACTGGAATAAGCTCTAATGATAATTTTCGGCATTTAAGGAAAAAGGAGAATCACAGGGTTAGATGGAAGTATTTCCCTCGTTACCGATATTCGTTAAAATCTATCAGGCAAGTGGTTAGAAATTTTACTAAATAAATCTCACTTATAGATCTTGTTGATCAAATTTTTGAAAGATGAATGGGATTTTATTGGGTATCCCTTAATAATTTTCTTTCCCCATCGGCCCTGATTTCGTCGGTAGCTTTGGGGGAGTGATTGATCTAAAATATTTGAAAGAAATTGTGTAAAGGTTGCATCGCCTAAAGCTTGAGGTTCATCTTGGCAACGAAACCAAGGTTCTGAAAGCATATCAATGTATACTTGATCATCTTTATCCACATTGCGTATGTGAGAAATAAGTGCTTTTTCATCATCGAAATCATGGCAATTAACGAAAGCTTTCGGATTAAAATATTTAGCAATTGTCGGATCTCCCCAGTATATAGGAATTGCAAAAGACTGAGCGGCTTGTGCAAACTTTTCGGTCAAATATCCAGGATGCGAATAATTCTCAATCGCCAGAACAAATTTATATTTTGATTGAAATTCAATCTTATCTTCAACAGGTCCACCCACATTGTTATTCCATTTGCCCCCTGAGTCTACTTGCTTGTATTCGGAGAGAGCATTAAATATTGTTTCCCTTTCAGGTGCGCTGTTCTTGGTATTTGACATTACATAAGCACAAAAACCTGTCTTATCTTTTAATATTTCTTCAGGATCTGGTCTTGGTTTCAAAAAAGTAGAATAAGCTTCCTTGTACAGCTTGTTAAGGGGAAGCCTGCAGTAGCGGTCACCAAATTGAATATGGTCAAACCCCATAGCATAATCGCAGATATTAAAATCTGGTGTAACACACTCACCAGTAGCAAATATTCTAATACCATCATACTTGAGTACATCTTTACCCATGCATGAATGAAAAATGTAATCAGCCTCTCGGGGATGGACGAAGTCAAACTGATAATCTTCTCTTACAAAATCTAAAACGGCATCCATAAATGCGGTGTCTTTCCCCGCATCTACAATAGCAATCCTCTTGGTTGGCTTGGGCATTTAAACCTGAGGTTGCCAACAAAGCGGAAGAACTACATCTCGCTTATTAGAGACACATTTAACATCCAATGGGTGGGGGTAGGAACTTGCCTGACCTCCTGGAATTAGACGGTCTTTGCGTAAGAATGTAAACTCCATAGTCGCAGGAATTTCTAACCCGTAAATCTTTAGAACTCTACGATTATTGTTCGGGTGAATGTGAACAACGCTATGCGACTTTAACAATTTCCTTAGTGCTGGAGCAATGAGGGAGAAAGAAAAACGATCTGCCAGTTGATGTAGTTTGTGGAATTCTATAACAACAATTCTAAATCTTTTAAGTAAATCATCCGAAATATTGTGTAAAACTTCATATTCAAAGCCTTCTATGTCCATTTGTAAAACGGCCTCGCACCTTGGGTCATTGGCCAACTCCGGAAGTTGTTCTACGACCCAACGGTCCATTGTAATCAATCCTTCTTTTTCAGAATTTTGAGATGAGATAAATTTTTTTATAAACCTAAAGGATTCATTTTTAACAGCGGGTCCATCAACAGATTTATCTGCTAAAAAAACCTGCATTCCCCGGGAGGCCATTTCATCCTCAAAATCGCTACATGCAGCTACGCCTGGAGATAAACAATAGTTCAAGCCATCAAGATCATCCGGTAATAAGTAACCGCCATCTCCACTTGGCCCAACCCTAATGAGGTTATGACCAGTTGGTCTAATTCGGAGGGATTCAACCAGTCTTGAAAGCTCTATACATTTAGTAGTTTTTGCAGGGAAAAAGCCTAATGGGCAAAATAGTTGTCTTAAAATAGAGTTACTCACCGAAAATCATTCTAATAACGAATTAACTATCAACCGATATCATTTTTAGAAACGAATACGAGTATTAAAGCAAGTTGGGTTTAATACCGATTGAAAGATCATTCCATTTGAATCTTGTAATACCATGTTGAGATGATCATTGAATGATACATATCTTAAATTTAATGAAAGAACTACAACATGTAGGCTTAGTTTTCTTGACCTGGCGAGCTCCAAAAACGCTCAGGAAGACCCTTGAGAGAATATCACAATCATTACCGATACACTCTTTTGGTGATGCTGTTATTTACGCACAGGAAATAACACAGCATGACCGCGACTTGGCTAATGAATTTGGCTTAAGAATTGTGGGCAACAATCAAAACGTTGGTATTCTGGCTGGAATGAAAGAAGCCGTTGCCTCCTCCAAATTGGATGTCGTTCTATACCTTGAATGCGATTGCCTTTTAGTTGAGCCAGAAAGCTTGTTCTTGAAGACCATTGTTGATGGATACAACGCCATAGAAACTGGTAAACTTGATGTATTAAGATTACGTCATCTTCGCGAGACTGGGGCGGACTATAATACACTTAAGCATTTAAAGTACTGGGGTGATAAGAGAGAACATAAACGCGTTAAATCTCGAATGATGCGTCTTCTGCGGCCTCGAAAAGCATCCCGCCTCATTGGTGATGCATGCTTACTTCACAGCCGTGCTGAAGAAGTGTTCCCCAAGAATATTTACCGCATGGAAGAAAACATTTATTGTATGAGGTCCAGCAATATCAATTGGACAAACCAATCAATCATGATATCCAAGGAGTGGTTCCTAAACACGATTATACCTTATGCCGAGAGTCACCCATCATCTCGCTTGGTCAATGGATACTTAGACCTTGAGAAAGAGATGAACTGCGAATGGTGGCGAAAGCAAAAATTCCGTGTTGGCTGGGCAGATCCCGGGCTATTTACTCATGCCAGAATGGATAGACCTGTTGGTGATGAGAAACTAAAAACTTAGCGGTATAACTGCTCTGCCCAAGGATAATCTTCCGAAAGTGAAATTTCAAAAGTACTTTCTACTATGTACTTAACAATCTTTTCAGCAGAAAAATAACGGTGATAGTAGGCACGGCCTGCTGAGGCGATGGATTTACGGTGATCGTCATTTAAATGAAAGTATTTCACTTTGTCACACAACTCATCTTCGTCCTTAAAGAAAATAACATGCTCATCATCGAAGAGCCGCCGCATTTCACCTTTGTCCCAAACAAAAGTAAGCAAACCGTTACCTAGTAATTGAGATATACGATCTGAGGAATAGAGACACCAGCCTTCCTCGCGATTGAGATTAAGGGCCATTTTACTTCCAGCAATAACACAATCATATCGCTCTCCCCACACGGGAGGGTTCCCCCGAATACCAAAGGTCTCAAAATTTATTTGGTCCTTAATTGTAGCCTCTAAGTTTTTCAAGAGTTGGTATCGATAGTCCGTTTTTGAACCAACCCCACAAAAAACAAGATCTCTATCAAATTGTTCTCTTTCCGAGTTATTGTGTTGTTCCCATGACGGATCCGTTGGATTTGGAATGAAAGAAACTAAATTTTTTCCGGTGCAAAATTGCTTAATTGATTCTCCACCAGTTGTTATAAAAATAGAGTCTGTGCAATGGATACGCTTTTTGAGGCGCCGCAAATTTCTGTCTATCCAAAGGGCATCAAGAAACCAGTGAGCAATTTTTGTACTCGGTAGAAGTCTACGGATTTCGAGTAATGTTTTCTCTGAGATCAAATCACAATGTCCAATAAGTATAAGATCGGGCTGGAAGTTTAAACAAGTCTCGATGAGCCTTTTGTTTGCCTTGTGCTTCCCTAACATCCTTATAGCCAGTGGTGCTTCGTAGCGAACCATGTCGCGATCGCTAAACTCAAGGAGACGGTGGTTATTGCGAACTATTCCATTGGAAAGTTTATAACCGGTGTAGAATTTAAAATTCCCGTAGTGCCTAAGCATGAGATTATGTACATGGAGAATCTTCATTTAAAAAAATTCCTTTATCCAATCTGTCTTCCTGCACTGCTTGTAGATTTTTTTCCACCCGCGAGCAGATTTTTTTAATCCATTAGGTGCCCATCGCCCCATGAGAGCATCTTCGATATCTGGGTGACCATGAAAAGCTAGCACTTTTGTGCTAGCAGGAGGTTTTGCCGGGACAATAAACTTCCGAAGAAACCAAACAGGGAGGCAATGAAACTTAAAAGACTTAAACCATTCTTCTGGCCAAAAATTAAGTGAGCCAAATAGCTTCTTCACTTGATCTGACAAATACTCCTGGGAGGCAGTTCCAAAGTTGTTAATCACACTTTCACTATTTGCTTCAAAGTAGTCCTTAATCTGTCCCAATTTACCTACAACAAAGGAATAGCAACTCGCTTGCCCAACATGGTTGCCACGGGTATTCCAGTCGTTGATTATGTAAAAATTGTCACCGTCAGGATAATCAAAGAAATCGTCCAGGTTGCCAGTGATAAGTACATCCAAATCAAAGAAGAATACTCTTTCTCCTGATAGCCCTCCTAACTGATCATCGCAAAGCCCTGCCTCTTTTCTATAATTTAAAGAATCGGAATAAACATGAGAATTGTTTGCTGGCTCGGGTTTTTTAATAACACCTTCAGCAAGGTCTGGAAGCGAATTATTTGAAAAAAGGTAAAAATTTACATCAAATTTAGTATTTCTCGTTATCATCGAGAAGAGTTTATTTACATCACTTTCTGAATATTTATTGCCCCACAAGATTGTAATAATATTTACCTTCATACTGAAATCCGTTCTTTGCTATATACCGACAATGTTTTTTCTAGGACCGAAGGAAGGGTGAATTTTTCATTCTTTGGAATTACTGGTGTTTCATTCATCCAAAGAGCAAGTTTATCGCACATAGTTCCAGTATCGCCTACATTGACCATTCCTGATGGGCATAGCACTTCGAGTTGCTCCTTGACGCCCCCATGAGCATATCCGACTACAGGCGTCCCAAGTGATAGAGCTTCAAGGGAGACACGCCCGAATGCTTCGGGGTCAGTTGAGCAGGAAACCACCGCGTCTGAAACTGCCATAATTTCCCGAAGATCACTACGGTTTCCTAAGAGAGTAAAATCTGTTGAATAACCAGATGCCTGAATAGAATTGAGTACTTCTTTTTTGAACTTAATTTTTTTCGGATGGGCATCCCCAACAAGTAGTCCATGGACTGGATAGCCTTGTTTTCGTAAAGCAGAAATTACCTTAATGAAATCCAGTTGTCCTTTCCATCTGGTTATCCTCCCTGGGAGTAATACTAAGAATTTCCCCTTAAAGCATGTGTGATAAGTTTCCCAATTTTGTATCCAGTCCCTGGCTGGTCGAAAGTCCCGATTGAAAAAATCTACATCAACTCCCCTGTGAATAACAGTCGTATTCTTTTCATCAAAAGTTGAATAGTTTTTCCGGGCAT
>JAOFOL010000067.1 GCA_028042835.1 Opitutales bacterium
ATAAATTTTCAGTTACAAGTGATGATTTCCGGGTATCTTTAGGAAATGCTCCTATATTGGGGTCTCCCACTGATACTTCCAACTTTTTGTCAGCACTCAAACTTGATAACCCAAATTTGAAGAGTAGTCAGGCACTTGGTTCGATCGATATGTCAGAAACATTGGATAGTGCGAACTTCGGTGGTTCTTTTAGTGGTCTAAATGCAGGCAAGTTAGGTACATTTTTCATTGGTGAAGGTGAAGGAGTGGTTAGGATAGATTATGATATCACGGTAGATACCGTGAGTACACTTGTTCAAAAAGTTAATTCTTCAGATGCTAATGTCTATATGTTCTATGATCCTGTCAGTGATCGGTTTGTTATTCGGAATAAAAATACTGGTGCGACTGGTATCACTGTTCACGAATCCGAAGATTGGGATGCGGTTAGCTCCAATAAGGGAGCAGGTAATATCTTACGACTAATGGGACTAGCTAGTCCTAAAGTAATTGCCAGTGAGTATACTGCTGGCTCGGGTGTATCAATTTCAGCGGGAGACTACTTCAAGTTCGTATCCTCAGGTAACACATCGTATTGGCAATCCCTAAACAGCGGGGTTGTTGGTGATCCAAGTCTAACTAGCGGGAACTGGAGGCAAGTGATTCAGGGCGTAGGCAGGTCGCTAAATAGTGAAGTTGGAGGAAATTCATCAGTTCGGGTAAATAATGGTGAGATTATATACAGTAAAGAAAATGCATTTTCCGCAGACGAGCATGGATATAAGGGCATTAATTTCAATATTTCTAGCGTTTCCCTAGGAGGTACATTTGAATTTAATGTCGGAAAAGATACTGGGGCTGCCAAAGAAGCTATCAATAAATTCGTGGTCGAATTTAATGACGCACAAGAATACATAAATAGTTTAGTTTCCGTAACTAATGATGGCGAGACTGTAACAGCAGGTCGTTTCTCCAATAACACTGAACTTTCCAGATTAGGAAGCCAACTTAGAAAAGTAGTATTTGGTGACTCTACCCCCCACTCCGCAAGTGAAACCACTCGAGACAACTCAGATTTCATCCTGAATGAACAAACTAGAGCAACCTTGGTTTCTATTAATTCAGATCCAAGTTCAGAACTGATGACTCTCAAGGCAGAATTGAGCCTGGGTGCGAGTAATAATGGTTATTTAGTAAAAGTTCTAAACGACACCTTAATCGATCCATCTGGGAACCCTCAGACATATTATAAATATAATTCTTCTTCCGGGTTCTGGGAAGAGACAGAACCCGCATTCAGTTCTTTTCGTCTTTCAAATATAGGCTTGGACTTTGGAGTAGGGTCGGACAACTTAAAGACTACTAATTCCGCTCTTTTAATCCAAGCTTTAGAGGACGATCCGGAAATGGTTCAGTCTCTTTTTGATCAGGATAAAGTTACTCGGTTCGATTCTGTGACCAATACGGATAGAGAACTCAAGGGTGTTTCGCAATCGTTAGATGAATTCATTACAGCCTTCCTTGAGGGTAATCTCACAAGTAATTATAAAGGTACTTATAATACACATATAGATAGCATAAAAAGTCAGAATAAGAGGTTGGATAAGCGAATCGAGGATCTTGAAAGATACTTGGAACAAAGGGAAGAAACTCTAAGTCAGGGTTTTATGCGAATGGAAGAGATGCAGTCAAAACTCAATACTCAACTACAAACTCTACAAAGTTCATTTAGTAACAAAAAATGAAACCTTTAATTACCAGTTTAATATTCATATCTCTATTTTCTTTCTCTTGTAGGAAGTTTAAGGAAGAGAAGGTTATTGCAAAAGCAGAACCTTTCCGTCCGACGAACATATATCCGGTTGAACGCCTACCTCTAAACTTCACAAGGGTAGCATTACTACCATGCTTCCATGAAGATCCTGACTCGGCGGTTCTTTCTTTTTGTGACGAAATATTCCTTCAGGAACTATCCCAGGAAAGAATTTTTGAAATTGTTAGGATCAAACCTAATGAACTCAAGTCTTTAACTGGATTCTCGCGAGTATCTTCGAAGGATGATTTACCTGCTAATTTTTTGAGGATAATTGAAAACAGGACTGGTGCACGGGGTGTACTTTTTATTGATCTTGATTCATATAAGCCTTTCCGTCCAATGTCCCTTGGGGTTCGATCTAAACTTGTTGATTTAAAAACAGGTGAGTTCATGTGGGCAATTGACGAAACTTTTGATGCAGGTCATGCAAGTATCATTGTAGGTGCGGGAAACTTTCAAAACTCAGCACAAGTCAGGGCGCTCTCGGAAAGAACAAATGGAAGTGTCCTACAATCACCAAGAGTTTTTACAAAGTATGTAGCATTCACCATATTTTCAACGCTTCCTAAAAGATGAGATATTTATTGTTGCATTATTTTATTAATTAAGGAAGATTGTTACTAGTTTATGGAAGCAATATCAGGAGATTCAAGTAGAGGTATTTCGCAAAACGAAATTTCTTCTATCAAATCGCAACAACCATCCACGATTCAAGGGGTTGGATTAAATCAACAGTTGCAGGCATCATCTCTATCCGACCACTCACTCACTGCATTAAGGGCAGAACAGTCTTCTACTGATATTCGTGAGGATGTCATCTTGAAGGCTAAAAATTTAATGGCTGATCCAAATTGGTTGAGCGATGATAACATTACACAACTTTCAGCTAAAATTCTTGAAGTTGAAGATTTCGAAAGTTAATTTTCATCATGCAATACGATAAGATAGCCCGTTCGTACAAGGCTCAGTCTGTTCAAACAGCAAGCCCGGGTAAACTTGTATTAATGCTCTTTGATGGTTATCTTCGTTTTACAACTGCCGCTAAAAGGTCTTTCGAACTTGAGGATTTAACCAAGAGGAATGAGGGCATTAATAATAATTTGATAAAAGCCCAAAATATTGTAACAGAGCTTCAGTCATCTTTAGATATGTCCGTACCTGGTGAATTACCTGGGACGCTCTACAGACTTTACGATTATGTATTGCACCAACTTCAGCAAGCAAACTTACAAAAAAAGGCTGACACTATTGACGAAGCAGACAAGGTAATAGCTGAACTTCGTGAAGCATGGGCAGAAATGCTTGTACAGAATCCCACAGAAGGCGGTTCCACATCTTCAGATCAGCAACCTGGTTCGATCTCACTGCAAGCTTAGTCTTCAAATGAGCGATAACCATTTCGCTTATTTCATTGAGACCCTAGAAACTCTAGAGAACTTACTTCATGCAGAAACTCAGGCAATTGCTGCAAGGACACTCGATACTATAGACGATATTATGCGGCAAAAGGATGTATGTTTGAAATCATTATTGTCCGCCAAAGAACTATTATCTCATGACCCAAGGAACAATCAGTTGGCTAATGAAAAAATTGATTTTGTCATGAACCTTCAGTCGAGGAATGCTGCTTCTTTTACCAAATTAAAGGATCAGGTTGCGACTAAACAAAATCCAAAAGTCTCGGGCAAGGTAAATTCAACTGACAAAGCTAGAGACACTTATTTGGGTAATTAAATATAGATAAATTCCCTTAATCTCGTTGTATCATTGCACTTGCGATTAAATCGCTGAATTTATATCTATATTTTTGATGGAAAAATTAAACCTGTTTCAAAAAGTCTGGAAGCAACACAATGTTGGTCAATTGGAAAACGGACAGACTCAATTATTTGTAGGACGTCATCTCATTCATGAAGTCACGAGCCCACAAGCATTTGGTATGCTTCGTGAAAAGAATATTCCAGTAAGGTATCCTGAAAGGACATTTGCCACCGTTGATCATATTGTTCCGACAGACGAAGTAAATGAACCGTATTCTGATCCTCTCGCGGATGCGATGATTCGAGAATTGCGTAAGAATTGCGACGATACAGGCGTTACCTTTTTTGATGTCAGTTCAGGCAAGCAAGGAATTGTGCATGTGGTAGGACCAGAGCAGGGATTGACCCAACCAGGAATGACTATTGCTTGCGGCGATTCACATACATCTACTCATGGTGCATTTGGAGCCATTGCTTTTGGAGTTGGTACAAGTCAAGTGCGAGACCTTTTGGCTACGCAAACCTTAGCCCTTTCTCCATTAAAGGTTCGCAGGATAGAAGTGAGCGGCGAATTGCCACCTGGTGTATACGCAAAGGATGTCATCCTGCACATAATTCGTAAACTTGGTGTGAACGGAGGAACAGGTTATGCATATGAATACGCGGGTAGTGTTTTTGATAATTTCTCAATGGAAGAAAGAATGACAGCCTGCAATATGTCAATTGAAGGTGGAGCTAGGGTAGGATATGTAAATCCGGACAAAAAAACTTATGATTTCCTTAAAGGAAAGCCTTATTCACCCAGTCTTGATAATTGGCAAAAGTCTGTGGATGCATGGTCATCTTTAGCATCTGATGAAGGTTGTGATTATGACGATTTTGTTCAGTTTGAAGCTTCTGATATTTCACCAACTGTTACTTGGGGAATCAACCCAAGCCAGGCAATATTTATAGACGAAAATATCCCCGACCCTCATAAACAAAGTGGATCGGAAGCCTCTAGCACAACAGAAGCACTGGAATACATGAAGTTAGAAGCTGGTGCACCTATTAAGGGAACCCCTGTGGATGTCGCTTTTATCGGATCTTGTACAAATGGTAGAATTTCCGATCTTGAAGAAGTAGCTTCCAAGCTTAATGGGCATAAAGTTAAAACAGGTATTAAAGCTATTATTGTTCCCGGTTCTCAAATTGTGAGCAAAATTGCAGAGGAGAAAGGATTGGATGTAATTTTTAAGCAAGCTGGTTTCGAGTGGCGAAATGCTGGCTGCTCTATGTGCTTAGCAATGAATCCAGATAAGCTGATCGGAGATCAATTGTGTGCGAGTTCAAGTAATCGCAACTTTAAAGGCAGGCAAGGAAGTCCAACGGGAAGAACTATGTTAATGAGTCCATTAATGGTTGCCGCAGCAGCGATT
>JAOFOL010000069.1 GCA_028042835.1 Opitutales bacterium
AAGAATACAATACCACCTCCGATTACTACTCCCATCCAAATTTCGATATCAAATAATCGTGAAAATACGATGCCCACACCTCTCATTTGACCCATAATATATGTCATGCAAATAAAAATTGCACAAATTACGGCCACAAGACGGGCGGTGTTGGAATAATAGCGATCACCAATGAAGTCTGGAATGGTTGCTTTTCCAAATTTTCGAAGATAAGGGACCATGAGAGTCGTTAGGAGGACAAATCCACCTGTCCAACCCATCAAAAATTTAGAGGCCCCATAACCAGCAGCGGCGATCCCTCCGGCCATCGAAATAAAAGTGGCAGCTGACATCCAGTCGGCAGCGGTGGCCATTCCGTTGGCAAAAGGTGATACACTACCACTTGCAGTATAGTATTCTTTTGTTGAAGCGGCCCGCGACCAGATCGCGATAGTGATGTAGACCCCGAAAGAGATCCCGATGAAAATGAAATTCCAAGTAGTCTGGTCCATTACTCTTCCTCCTCCTCGTCGTATCCATATTCTTTATCAAGTTTATTCATGAAAAAAGCGTATAATATAAGAATAAGAACGAAGCAGATAATCGAGCCTTGCTGAGCCATCCAAAAGCCTAAAGGTGCTCCACCTATAGAAAACTGATCTAATTGTTCCTTAAAAAGTATTCCACACCCAAAGGATGAAATAAACCAGAAAAATAGAAGTTTCGAAATTAGAGACAGATTTGCACGCCAATAGTCCAAGCAATTTTTATTAGAATTTGAGGAAGACATCAATCAGAGGAAAAAAAAAAGCTCAGAGTGGCAAGTAATATTTTTCTGTTGATTAAGATAGACTTACTAACCTCTTGCTTATAAAAATGAATTGTTTTTATCGTTTTAAAGAAATCTCACCTAAAATTAATGAAATTTTTCCTTTTGCCCATAGGCTTAATTTTTTTTGCGGGATATCTTTGTGGGCAGGTAAATTTAAGCACATTGGAGGATGTGCCGCTCACTCACACGCTTGATGATTCCAATATTGAGTCTTGGGTGACAGTCTCCAGTCCTGTTGATCAAAACAACCCGACTTCATCGGCTGGTTCCTTATCACTCACTGGTGGGTCATCTCCCTTTTCATTTATATTTACACCTCAGCAAGATTTTCAGGGAATTGTGATCTTTGATTTAAACTCCTCTGATGCTAACACATCAGCAAAAACCACTCATAATTTCATTATTGAAGTAAATGCTTCCAATGATGCTCCTAAGCTTAAACTTTATAATAGTAGTCAAGGTCTTACTGAGGACGCTAATGTAAGTTTCTCAATTGGTGAGAATGTAAGAACGGTTGCCTATGTTGGTTATTCGGATGCTGATGTTGGGGATGTTGTCTCTATAGACTTAAATACCAGTTTAGCTGACCATGATAACGCTAGGTTTACTATTGAGTCTTACAGCGACATTGCTGGTGCCACTCATAGAGTCATGTTTAACAGCGCAACTGATCATGAAGCCGCCTCTTTACGAGCAGCCGGTGATCGGCAGTACTATCTGATAGCAGTGCGTGCGATTGATCAGAATGGAAGTACTTCAGAGAATGTTATTGATTTGACTGTAATTGACGATGAAGAGGCTCCCACCATCGAAAATGGTAGCCTGATAACATTTGATTTTAATATAACCGAGGATAAATCTGGATCCGACCAAGGCTCATTTTTTGCAAACTATGGGAAGAATTATGCTTTATCTGCTGTCGATCCTGATGCTTCGGATTCTACTACCAGTCTACTTTGGAGTTTAGACACCAATCAGACTCTTATCGGCAAGGTGTATGTTCATGCTAGCGAAAATGATTCGGACATTTCGACCGCCACAATACTAGCAGAAGGCAGTGATCTAGATACCTCAGCTACTGGAGGTAAACTGTACATCAGTTATGTGCCTGATGGAAATGTAACTGGATCCGAATCTTTTAGGGTAAAAGTACGGGATCCAGATGATGCGAATTTTTATGATACCATTGAGTTTCAAATTAACATTGATCCGGTGAACGATGATCCGCCACTTTTTACCGGAACCGCAAATCCGGTATTTTCTAAAAATGAGTCAGCCACAGGAGCGATTGCGACCATTGGGGCTGTCGATGCAGATTTAAATGCAGTTTTAGTATACGAACTTGTAACGGGTAGCAATTATGATACGGCCTTTTTCGATATTAATTCATCCACCGGCGCGATATCTCTTCCCAGTTCACTCAATTATGAAAGTTTTAGCGATGCGAATAGTGACAATAATTTTTCGCTTCTTGTTCGGGTGACGGACTCGGTAATGGGAGATTCTATCGAACAAATAGTCACCATTACTTTGGTTGATGTCGCAGAGTCGCCAATTCTCAATAGTATTGATACTTCTTTGGAAGTTAATGAGGATTCTAATCTAACCATTACATCCGCGGATTTCAGAGACTCTTATGTTTCCGTGGCTGATGTTGATATCGATGATAATAATTCTCTAGTTTGGTCGATCCATTCCGTTTCAACCATTGGATCGACCATTTTACTGGATGGAGGAACTTCATATACTGGCCAATATCCAACTTTCACCTACTCCCCTCCGAGTAACTTTCCTAATCCCAATGTACATAACGATGCCAATGATTCATTTGAGCTTAAAGTCACTGACCCTAATAATTTATCCGTTACTATTCCATTTACAGTGGTAATTTCTGCTACCTCAGACAGTCCTTTATATACATCAATTGATTATAGCGGTAACCCTATTGACCTGTCTGGATATACTAGTTCACAGCGGGTTTCGGTCCTTTACCCCGAAAATACGACAAATCCTCTTCCTATCGTTATTACTGCAGAAGATTATGATGGGTCGACATTATCTTTTGAAAAGTATGGAAGTTCAGATATTAACTATTTTGACTTAAATCAAACAACTGTAGGGGGAGGGGTGTTTTCGGTTTCGATTACTTTTGCAGGCGGTTTTGTTCCCAATTTTGAAGATGCACAAGACAGTGGAAATGATAATAATTATTCTTTACAGTTAAATGTGTCAGACGGAACCCGATCCGATCTTTTGTATTTGGATATTATTATTGAAGATCAATCTGAGGAACCAAGTATCTCAAAATTATCTCCCTCAGACACAGATTCTAATTCTACTATCTATTTACCCGAGAATACTCAGGAAGTAGCAACCCTCCAATTTACGGATCCAGATGCAGAAGACCCCAATGTTTCTTGGACTATATCTGGAGGCATCGACCGTGCTAAATTCGATTTAAATGCGACAACCGGAGTTCTTTCATTTGAATCAGATGTTATTCCTGATTTCGAAGGAAACGGTTCGGCTTCCGCCAATAATACTTTTGAAGTCCAAGTCAAACTGTACGAAAATAATACCTCACTTTCGAGTGATCCCCGTACCTTTTATATTATTATCGAGGATGCCAATGATCCTCCTGTCATAACAACCCCGGAACTTACTGTAAATGAACCGGATCGTTTTATTGCAAACCTTGGAGATTATCTTTCGGATCAGGATACAAGTGACAGTCATAGTTGGAGTTATTCAAGTAATTCGGATCTAAATAATTCTTCGTTCCTTTTAGAGACCAATGGAACCTTAAAACTCCGATTCGATTCAGATGCAGATGGCTCAACAAACCCGCTTTACTATTATGTGAAAGTAAAGGCAGATGATGGTAAGACCGGTGGGGAAGTGGAAGCTACTTTTACGATTTTTGTTCAAGAGGTAAATGAAACTCCTTACTTCATAAATAATCTTGGTCAAAAAGTTACTTCCATCGAACTGGTTCTAAATGAAGATCAGACCGATTACAGTTACAGCTTAATTGATACAAATAATATTCATGCGATTGATCCAGACCCGAATGGGGCCGTTGGGTTTGATTGGGATATCGTTAACGATCCAACTTTTGGGTCAGCTGATGTATCTAATGGAGTCATCACATATATTCCAAATCCAGACTGGAACTATGAACAAAACAAAACATCAGTCTCACAAGCCTTCCGTAAGGATGAGTTTTCCATTTCAGTAACTGATTCAGGTGGGAAAACAGAAATCATTTCAGTTTTTGCAAAAGTGATTCCGGTTAATGACTCCCCCTATTTTACAAATGATCCTCTGTCTACTTCGGTATCGATTGATGAGAATACTGATTTTGTAATGGATTTTAATGTAAGTGACAGCAATGACGGCGTAACTGCAACTAATTCCAATTCAATAATATGGACTTTAAGTGGTAATCATAGTTCTAAATTTTTAATAAATCAAGGATCACTGTCCTTCATTACCGCACCCGATTATGATAACCCAAAGGGTGATAATAATACCAATATTTACACCATTACAGTATCTGCTGAGGATAACGATCAAGGATCGGTATCACATACTCTCCAAGTTCTTGTTCGTAATATAAATGAAAAGCCCATTTTTATAAATGATAATAATGAGTCAGTTATTGGACCTTTTTATGTGACTATATCTGAAGATGAAGAAATTTTAAAATGGGCAACTGAATGGAAACCGATCAGTGCTCTAGATTATGATTCGATCCTGGCAGGGGATCAACTTGTTTGGAAGTTGGAAAATAATTCTACTCTTTATTCTACTGGTAGAGGGGAAGCAGTTATTGATCCTAATAGCGGAGCTCTCACTTACACCCCCAATCCAAATGTTAAAGGAATCGATACTTTCAAAGTTCGAACAATTGATACTCTTGGAATTGAAGAGTCTTTTAATGTTTATGTGACTGTCAAGTCAGTCAATGACTCACCGCATATAATTGATATCGATGTTACCACACCAGACCCTATACTTGTTTATGAAGGAAGTCGATTG